>CAOJVE010000016.1 GCA_948444865.1 uncultured Lachnospiraceae bacterium | reverse complement strand
CCGCAGCCGCGACACGGGGATTTCCTTGCCGCCTTCCATGTAGGCGATTCCGTTCTTATAGCTTTTCAAATATCGAAGATGAATCAGATAACTCCGGTGGCACCGGAAAAAATTCCCGTCCAGCTTGGCTTCCAGATTTTCAATGCGGTCATAGTAATCGACCACCTCCGAGGAGGTCAGGTGCAGATATATCTTCCGGTCGATAATCTCACAAAAAACAATGTCTTTCAGGGAAATAATGCGGCTTTCATTTCTCTTTTGCACCAGCAGATTGGCCTCATGGACATCCTGCATGGAGGCGAAAAGCCGTTCCATTGTCTTTGCAAAATGCTTTTCCTTGAGGGGCTTCACCAGATAATCGTAGGCCTGCACCTCGAAGGACTGAAAGACCATCTCCCGAAGAACCGTGATGAAGATCAGAATCCCCCGGAATTTCCGTTTGCGCAGCCTCCTGGCCGTTTCCATGCCGTCGATGTCCTTCATCTGGATGTCCAGAAACAGGATGTCGATGGGCTTGTCATACCGCAGCAGCTCCGCGCCGGAAGAAAACTGCAGGATGGATGCGTCCATATTTTTTTTGCGAAAAAAATCCAGCGCCATCGTTCGGATCTGGTCGGACATATATTTTTCGTCGTCGCAAACAGCAATGTGAATCATGTCAATACCTCCCGGCGGCGCACAATGCGGCGATTTCAGCGGCCAGCAAAAGCAAAAGCGCGGGCGTGACGGCCGGCCATGTCCCCACGATTCCCGCCAGCAAAAGCATACAGGCCGGGACAATGTATTTCCGTGGATGATGCCACAGGTCGCTTTCGATTTTCCAGTTTCGGATGGGGCGGCGCCATTCCAGAAGGACGGACAAAACCGCGCTTTGCAAAGCGAAGAAAAGGGCGGCCCCGATTGTCATAATAGTAACACCGCCGTTTTGGATTTGCAAGCCGCAAAGGAAAATGATATCCGCGGTTATGTTGCATAAAAAGATGAACAGACAATACGGCGCGAAAAACGCCTTCTTCTGGCCGGGCAGAAAGCGGACGGCCTGGGCAAGCGCCGGATCGCAGGAAAGCAGAATGCCGATAGGCGTGTTTAAGGTCAAAATGGCAAAGCCGACAGGGGCGGCGGCCGGGATGTCCAGCTGTCTGAAAAAGAACGGCAGCACAATGGCAAAGCCCCACAGGACGGCGGTATTTGTCAGATAGTTTTTGTGGCAGCTCAGATAGCGAAAGAAGTATCGTCCCATGGAATGCCGGCTATGGCCGCCAGACGCGGGCCTTTTCGGATTCTTCTGCCGGTAAAAGGCGTATCCGTCCGCCCGCAGCAAAAGGACGACCGCGCAAATGCCGCTTCCGGTCAGCGGCGCGATGACCCAGGCGTCATTTCCGAAAAGGAAAAGGACGGCGAGGACGGCGGCGGCCCAGGGGACGCCTGCGCGCCAGCGCTTTTTCAGGGAAAAGACGGCGGCGGCTGTGAGGACCGCGTGAACGGCGCAGACGGCGCATTCCAGCGCTTCCAGCGGCGTCTGGCGGGAGACGGCCAGCACAATGGCCAGAAGCGCCGCCGTTTTTGTCAGAATCGCATAGGCGCCCAGCGCGGCGACGTACGAAAGGACGAATTTTCGGCGTTCGAAAGGGACCATAAGCATGTGCTGCATATAGGCGGCCTGGTCCTCGGAAGAAAGCGCCTGGCCCATCACGCCGGCGGTAAAGACGCTCACGGTCAGCAGACGGATAAACGGCGCGATTTCTATTTTCCAGCCGGCCGCATGCAGGCCCCAGAATATCAGCGCGTAAAGAAAAAGCGTCCGCGCCAGACGCTCGTATTTTGCCCCGAATAGTTTTTTTGCAAAAGCCTTAAATGTCATTTTCATAGCGCAGCGCCTCCCGAATGCCCGCGGCGTCGATCTGTCCTTTCTCAAATGTCCGCGTGATCCGCCCGTTTTCCAGCACGAATGCGCGGTTGGACGTCTGCGTGACGCTTTCCAGGATGTGGGAGGAAAACAGAATCGTGCCGTGCTTTTTGTACGCCCGCATCTGCTCGTACAGGTATTCCGTGCTCTCGAAGTCCAGCCCATTTACCGGCTCGTCGAGAAAAAGCAGCGGGGGCTTAAGCGCGAACGCCGTGATCAGAAACGCTTTTTTCCGGTTGCCGGTGGACAGATCTTTCAGTAAAACATCCGCGTACTTTTCAAAATGAAATCCGCTCAGAAGCTCCGCCGCATCCGGCAATTCTCTTTCATAGGCGGAAAAAACATAGGAAAAATACTCCCGGAATGTGAAATATGAAAAGGAATCGTCCTCGGCGAACACCGTGTAGCGGCAGAGCTTAAAATCCCGCGCCCGGAAGTCTGCCGGCTGTCCGCGAAAAGAAACGTCCTTTGCCTGAAATGAGGGCAGCAGGCCGGATACGATTTTCAAAAAGGTGGTTTTTCCGGCCCCGTTGAGTCCGATCAGCCCCGCCGTTTCGCGCTCGCCCAATTCCAAAGAAAAATCATGAAGCGTCATTTTCCCGCGCTCGTACCATGCGCTTAAGTTCTTGACAGTTAGAAGAGCCGCCATTTTATTTGCCTCCCCGGTTGTTCTTTTCTTTTTTCCACGCGGCGTAAGCGGAGTATAAGATCACGCCGCCCAGAACGACGTAGAGGGCGATGTTGTCCAGATTGCCGGATAAGCCGCTTATAATGGCCGCCGCCAGCCAGATCAGGCTGATCGCTATGCGAATGTAGACATGACGCATTTTTTGTTACCTCCTTAGTCTGATTCTTTTTTCGGACGGTCCGGGCATTCCCATAATGCAGTTGCCGTGAAATGTTTGCAAAATGCCGTGGAATGAAGGGGATAGAAGCGTTGTTTTATCTGTTCCGTATATACTTTGGATAAAAAAAGCCCTTGCAATCAAACCTAAGATATGCTATATTATAGACGCAAAGAAAGAGCAACCGCCCACAAGGGGTTGACCTATGATTGAAATAGCAGAGCCACCCAAACACCGACCAAAGTATCAGGGTGGCTCTTGCTATGTATAGCTACTTACAAAACGTAAACACGAATGTAAGCAATGCTAAAAGGAATATGCCAAAAGTCAGCAACTCCATAAGAGAAATATGAATCTTATGTTTTTTATGCTTTCTCTTTTTCATAGCATCACCCCCATTCTTTTTAGAATGAGGTCAACGCACCCTGTAACACGATTGCTCTTTTGCGATTATAACATATCTTTTGACGCTTCACAACAGTTTATCCTGGAAAAGAGTGGTGAATACGCTGTCTTTTACAAAGTTTTCTTTTTTTTCACTTATATCAAATACAGCGAAATATTGAAATAAACTACAGTGTATGTTATCCTTAGTCTACTTGTGAAACAGTTTGCGGCGTTGTCCGTCCGGCGTTTCAGACGGCGGCTGACGGGCTGCGCTTTTTAGGTGAGAAAGGATGCGGTTATGAATTACAGAGAGTTGGGAAGATGCGGGATTCGGGTCAGTGAAGTCGGGCTGGGAAGCGAGGCTTTTGTGGGCAAAGACGACGCTTTTTCACAGGAGCTTCTGGACGCGGCCCTGGAGGCGGGGATTAATTATTTTGACCTGTATAATCCGGAACCTTATATCCGGGACAGTTTTGGAAAGGCCATGGAAGGGCGCAGGGAGCGGTTTGTTTTGCAGGCGCATCTTTGCTCCGCGTGGATGGACGGGCAGTATAAGCGCACCCGGGAGATGAACGCGGTAAAAGCGGCTTATGAAGATTTGTTTTGCCGGCTGCGGACGGATTACGTGGATGTGGGCATGATCCATTATGTGGATGAACAGGCGGATTTCGATGCGGTCTTTGGCGGGCCGGTGATGCGGTATGCGAAAGAGCTGAAAAGCGCCGGGAAAATCCGCCATATCGGCATGAGTTCCCACAATCCGCGGGTGGCCATTCAGGCGGCGAAAAGCGGCGAGGTCGACGTGATTATGCTCAGCGTGAATCCGGCCTATGACATTTTACCGCCCAGCGAGGACGTGGAGGTTTTATTCGAGAAGTCGACCTACGAGGCGCCGGATGTTCTCTCCTGCATGGACCCGGAGCGGATGGAGCTTTACAGTCTGTGTGAGAGTGAAGGCGTGGCGATAACGGTTATGAAGCCTTTCGGCGGCGGCGCGCTGCTGGACGCGGGGGAGTCGCCTTTTGGCGTGGCGATGACGGCGGCCCAATGCCTGCATTACTGTCTGACGCGCCCTGGAGTGGCCAGCGCGCTGGCGGGCGCACAGACGAAAGAACAGCTTTTGGAGGCGGCCGCGTATTCGGATTTGCCGGAGGAGAAAAAAGACTTTGCCGCTCTTCTCGGCAGCGCGCCCGCCCATAGGTTTAAAGACAAATGTATGTATTGCGGGCACTGCGCGCCCTGCACCGCCGGAATCGACATTGCGCTGGTAAATAAATTCACCGATCTTTGCGAGGCGCAGAAGACGGTGCCGGAGACGGTGCGGGAGCATTACAATGCGCTGAAGGTCAAAGCCTCTGCCTGCGTAGAATGCGGCGAATGTGAGAAACGCTGTCCTTTTGGCGTGAAGGTCATGGAGCATATGAAAAAGACACAGGAAATTTTCGAGACGTGAGGAGAGGATTCTTCATTTTGAAAGCGCGGCTTTCAGCAGCCCGGGCAGCGTCTTGCTTGTCCCAGTTTTTCGTTTTGCGCCTTATTTGGACGGTTTTGACTAGCGTGTGTTTAAACCGCATTCATGCCGCCTGTAAGTCCCGCTTTGCGGTATAGCTGCCTCGCATTTCAATCAGCGTAGCCCGATACGTCTCTTTCATTATGAGGCAGCTTTCCCGTTATAATGCCCTGTGGGCGCAAATTGTGACATACAGCCGACATGAAGCGGTTTTCAAACACATCCTAGGTAGATTTGTTCTGCGTAAAGCGGCAGATCAGAATCTTTGGCAAGCGATCATTTTGTGATCTGTTTCGCGCTCAGTCCTGCCTTCTTCAGAAGTTTCTTATATTTTGTTAATTGTTTGGAGGGCGCTTTCACCTTCAAGTTGTTTCTCGTGTTTTTAAATGGGCGTCCTTCTACGGAGCTGAGCTTCATGGACTTGATCGTGATTCTGCTAAGTTTTTTGCATCCGCTGAATGCATTCTGCCTGATCCGCATCAGATTCGATCCCGCTGTCTTGCCGATGTTGATCGCCGGGATATTCGTACAGCCCGCGAATGCGCTTATTCCGATTCCCTCTACGCTGTCCGGCAGGGTGATCGGCGTTCTTAAACCTGTGCATCCCTTGAATGCGCCCAATCTGATCGTGGTCACGTTCTTACCGAAAGTAACCGTCGACAGATTTGTGCATCCGGAAAACGCATAGGCGTCTATATGCCTTACATTGTTTCCAATGCGCAGGCTCTTCAGCTTCTTATTGCCTTTCATTGCATTTGGCCCGATGGAAGTTACTTTGTACTCCACGCCGTCCTTGCCTTTGACTGTATTGATCGTAACCGCTGCTGAAGTGGATTTTAATTTTGTCAGTTCTACCGCTGCGCCAGCCTTCGTTACTTGATAGGCGGCTTTGCCGCTTGTAAAAGTCTTTCCTACTGAAAGGCTCGGCTTAGAGGTCGGTTTCGGACTCGGACTTGGGCTCGGTTTTGGACTCGGAGTCGGTTCCGGACTTGGGCTTGGTTTCGGGCTCGGACTTGGAGTCGGTTCCGGACTTGGGCTTGGCTCTGGGCTCGGGCTTGGTTCCGGACTCGGACTTAGAGTCGGTTCCGGGCTTGGACTTGGAGTCGGTTCCGGGCTTGGGCTTGGCTCTGGAGTCGGACTTGAAGTCGGTTCTGGGCTTGGGCTTGGCTCTGGAGCCGGACTTGGAGTCGGTTCTGGGCTTGGGCTTGGCTCTGGAGTCGGTGTGTGAGTCGGTTGCGGCGTCGGAGTCGGAGTCGGTGTGTGAGTCGGTTGCGGCGTCGGAGTCGGCGTTGGTGTGTGAGTCGTCTGCGGCGTCGGAGTCGGCGTTGGTGTGTGAGTCGGCTGTGGCGTCGGTGTGACAGTTGGCGTTGGAGTCGGTTCTGTGGGCTGATCCGGAACATATTCATAATGTACAGTCACATTCTGCAATGCCGCCGATGTATCGCCTAGTTTAGTTATGCTGTTCCACTGCGCTTGGGTGCCGGTAAAATACACATCAGTCAATCTGCACTGTTGAAATGCAGCTATCCCTATTGACGTTACGGTGTCTGGCATTACGACCTCGGTCAGGGAAGCGCAGGAAGCGAATGCACTCTCTCCGATGCTTTCCGCACCCTTCGGGATCACTACTTTAGCAAGCCCCCCGCAATTCTGAAACATCCCTGCGCCAATGCAGTTTATGTTCTGGGGCAGTGTTACGTTCATCAGATAATAGCACTGCGTAAATATATTATCGCCCATCTTTACCTGCTTGCTGCCGGGAGCAAACGTCGCGCTTGTCATTTTCGTGCATTGCCAGAATGCAGCGGCGCCCACCTCCCCAATACTGGCGGGCAAGGCTATGGATGTGAGACTTTCACATGACTGGAAAGCCCTTTCGCCGATTGTTTCCAGCCCTTCGGAGATATTCACCGAATTAAGATTTCCACATCCGCGAAAAGCGTTGTTGCCGATGGTCTTCACGCTGGAAGGGATGGTCACGGATGCGAGCGCGGATCCATAGAAAGCGTTACTGCCGATCGCTGTCACGCTGGAGGGGATCGCCGCACTGAGGATCCCGCAGTTGTAAAAAGCGCAGTTACCGATATTGGTCACGCCATCTTCGATAACGGCCCAATGGATCTTGCTGCTGTACTCGCTCTTGTTCCACGGCGGATCACTGGGGCCCTCGAAATCCGGCATTGCGCCTTGGCCGGAGATGGTCAGTGCGCCTGCGTTCGTCAGATTCCAGGTAAGGCCTCCGTCGAGAGTTCCTTGGTCAATTATTTTATTCGCCTCCGGATCATCCGGCGCAACATAGCCTTCCGGGTAGCGGGTGATATAGGTGGCGGTATTGTTCATCACCTCTGCCTTGGATATTACCCTCTCCCAATGGACCTTGCCGCTGTTGTTTCCTTCGGCAATGACCACGCTCGAGTCAAACGCCTGGAGCACGATCACGGTATGTGTATTATTGTTCATCCGCAGAATATCTCCGGCTTTTATATCCTCATATTGAAAGTGACCTTCTGTGTATGTTCTGTTTGGCAGATCGCCAAATGCCGCATCGCTAAGTACAAAGGCGAAAGCTACGCAGCCAACGGCCACGATATTTGCGCCGCCGATGGGTCCGCCTTTCCAACGGTAATAATTCCCGTCTGAATAAGGTTCATAGTCGGTCCAGGGCGTCCCTTCCTTATACGCATCCTGCTCCTTGAGCGCGATCATGGCGTTATAGACGTTTGTCGGGGTAAGGCTTGTAATGTCGTTGCCCGCTGTGTCTGTGGGTGAGAGCTCTTTTGCAGGATTGCCCTCTCCTGCCTTTAGCTCTGTGTTTTCAGCGTCATCGCGGATTGGTTCGGATGAGGGCTCTTCTGTAGGATTGCCCCCTTCTGCCCTTGGATCTGCGTTCCCGTCGTCATCGCGGATCGGTTCGGGTGAGGGCTCTTCTGTAAGATTGCCCTCTTCTGCCCTTGGAGCTGTGTTCCCGTCGTCATCGCGGATCGATTCGTCCGCGGCTCCTTCTGTCCCTCCGGGAACATCCCCTGACGGCAGAGGGCCTTCCTGACCTGCGTATGCCACTGACAGGGAAGAAAAGCATAGGCACAGAGCCAAAGCAATTGAAAATAGTCTTTGTTTCAACTTTTTGTCCTCCTTCGTTTTTATTTTTGGGTGAACTTTTAGGTGATGATACACCCCCATGATAAATATATTATTATCTGCCTGTCTTGTCAATGAATAAATTCATTTAATTCTAAAATTTTCATATTTTTTAGTTTGTTTTTACAAAATAATTTTGAGAAAATGTTTAAAATTAAGATCGGGGTTAAAAAAAGGGGCGCAAAAAATGGAATCGGATGAATTGACGTCTGAGATTCAAAAAAATTAGCGGAATTGGCCGAGAAAGGCAGGCGGCTTGAGAGAAAAGCAATATGATGCGGCGATGCGGATAGGGGGCTGTAATCTCTAAGGGGAACTTGATTTTGCGCCTGCGATGTTATAAAATTGAGGGGTACAGAAAGGAGACGGCTTATGGGAATGAATCAGACGCCTGCTTCCGAGCGGGTGCATATCAGTTTTTTTGGAAAAAGAAACGCGGGAAAGTCCAGTGTGATTAACGCAGTGACGGGACAGGACCTGGCGATTGTGTCCCAGGTAAAGGGGACGACGACCGACCCGGTTTATAAGACGATGGAGCTGCTGCCGCTGGGTCCGGTGGTGGTGATAGATACGCCTGGCATTGACGACGAAGGGGAGCTGGGGAAGCTGCGCATACGGAAGAGCTATCAAGTTTTGAATAAGACGGACGTGGCCTTGTTGATCGTGGACGGCGCGGCGGGGCGGCAGCCGGAGGACGAGATGCTGATCCGGCGTTTTCAGGACAAAGAGATTCCGTATCTGGTGGTTTACAATAAGATGGATCTGGTGGAGGGCGAGCCTTCCTGCGGCCCGGACGAGATGTGGGTCAGCGCCAAGGAGAAAAAGAACATCTGGGAGCTGAAGGAGCGGGTCGCCCGGCTTGGAAAACAGGAAGAGTCGGACAAGCGGATCGTGTCCGATCTGATGGAGCCGGGCGACTTTCTGGTATTGGTGGTTCCCATCGACAAGGCGGCGCCCAAGGGCCGGCTGATTTTGCCCCAGCAGCAGACGATACGGGACATTCTGGACGGCAACGGCTCCGCCATCGTGGTGAAGGAGAACGGCTTAAAAGACGCGCTGGAGAAACTGGGGCGGCCCCCCAGGCTTGTGATTACCGACAGCCAGGTATTTGAAAGCGTGAACAGGGACACGCCGAAGGATGTGCCGCTTACGTCCTTTTCCATTTTGTTTGCCAGATACAAAGGGGATCTGGTGGAGGCGGTGCGGGGCGTGAAGGCGCTGGACAGCCTCCGGGACGGGGACAAGATCCTGATCGGCGAGGGATGCACCCATCACCGTCAGTGCGACGACATCGGCACGGTGAAGATCCCACGGTGGATCCGGGAGCGCGCCGGATGTGAACTGGAATTTGATTTTACCTCCGGAACGGAATATCCGGACGATTTATCGCCGTATAAGATGATTATCCACTGCGGCGGCTGCATGTTAAACGCCCGTGAGATGCGCTACCGGGTGCAGTGCGCCGTGGACCAGAAAATCCCCATCACCAATTACGGCATACTGATCGCGTATCTGACCGGGATTTTGAAGCGGAGCGTGGAGCCGTTCCCGGAAATCCTGCAGATTTTGGATTGAGATTTCCATGAAGTAATAATTCCCCTTTGGGACGCGTATTCTACGGGAAAGTTCTTCAGGAATTTTTGTCTGCTTTGCGCAGATACTGTATGGAGGGAACGTATGGCAGAAGCGAAGCGCGTACAGTGGGAGTTTGGCAGGAATTTATCCGCTTTGCGGAAGCAAAGAGGCTTTACGCAGGAGTCCCTGGGAAGGAGGGTAGGGGTATCCAGAACATATATTAACCGCCTGGAGCGGGGCAGAGGCAACCCTACTTTTGTGATGGTAATGCGTCTGGCAGAGGCGTTAAGGATCGATGCCGGTTTTCTTTTATTTGGTATCCGTTACAAGGATTGACAAAAAAGTTGGCACCTGATATGATTTTATAGGACAAAGGCGTTCTTAAGAAAAAGAGCGCCTTTTTCTGTCCTAAAGTATGATTAAAAAGGAGAAATACAATGGCGAAGTATGCAAAAGCGGATATTTTCCGAATGATTGAGGAAGAGGACGTGGAGTTTATCCGGCTTCAGTTTACGGATATGTTTGGAATGTTTAAAAACGTGGCGGTGACTTCCAGCCAGATGGAAAAGGCGCTGGATAACCAGTGTATGTTTGACGGCTCATCCATTAATGGATTCATGCGGATAGAAGAATCGGATATGTATCTGCATCCGGATTTGGATACTTTCCAGATTTTTCCGTGGAGGCCGCAGCAGGGCAAGGTGGCGCGGCTGATCTGTGACGTTTACAGGCCAAATGGAGAGCCTTTTGAGGGGGATCCACGGTATATTTTGAAAAAAGCCCTGTCCCGGGCAGAGAAAATGGGCTATGCATTTCAGGTAGGGCCGGCGTGTGAGTTCTTTTTGTTTCACACCGACGACAATGGCATGCCCACCACGCTGACCCACGAGAAAGCCGGGTATTTCGACATGGGTCCGTTGGATTTGGGGGAAAACGCCCGCAGAGATATGGTGCTGACGCTGGAAGAGATGGATTTTGAGATAGAATCCTCCCATCACGAAGCGGCCCCGGCGCAGCATGAGATTGATTTCCGGTACGGTCCTGCGCTGCAGGTGGCCGACAATATCATGACCTTTAAGCTGGCGGTGAAAACCATCGCCAAAAGGCACGGGCTTCACGCCACGTTCATGCCCAAGCCCAGATACGGAGTCAACGGTTCGGGCATGCATATCAACATGTCGCTGTCCCGGGATGGGAAAAACGCGTTTGCAGACGAGGCCGATCCTTGGGGGATGAGCCAGGAGGCGTACTGGTTCATCGGCGGGCTTCTGCGGCACATGAAGGGCATGACCGCCATCACAAATCCGCTGGTGAATTCCTACAAGCGGCTGGCGGTCGGGGATGAGGCGCCCGCTTACATTGCCTGGTCGGCCATCAACAGAAGCCCGCTGCTGCGCATTCCGTCCGCCCGTGGGGAAGGCGCCCGGGTGGAGCTGCGCTCGCCGGACCCGTCAGCCAATCCATACCTGGCCATCGCCGTTTGCCTGGCGGCGGGGCTGGACGGAATTGAAAACCAGATAAAGCCGCCAAGCAGCGTGGACAAAAATATATTTCAGATGTCGCGAAAAGAGCGGGAGGCCGCCGGCATTCAGCCGCTGCCCCGGAATCTGCAGGAGGCGCTGCGGGAGCTTAACAAAGACGAATTGGTGAAAAACGCGCTGGGAGAGAAGACGGCGCAGACCTATCTGCAGGCCAAGACGGCGGAATGGCGGCAGTACGCCGAGCAGGTGACGGCCTGGGAACTGGAACAGTACCTCTACAGGATTTAAGCTTCGATGCGGGGAGAGGAGTATTTGAATGAGCAGTGTAGTGGTAGTGTTCCCCAAGGAAGAAGACGCCAAAAGCATCCGAAATCTTCTGATGCGCAACGGCATTGAAGTGGCCGGCGTGTGCACCACGGGAAGCCAGGCGCTTAGCTGCATGGACGGCCTGGCGTCCGGGATCGTGGTATGCGGATACCGATTTCGGGATATGCTGTATACAGAGCTTAAAGGACAGATGAACCCCGGTTTTGAGATGCTGCTTCTGGCTTCTCAGAGGATTCTTGCGGAAAAAGGGCCGGATGGGGTCATGGCGGTCGGTATGCCCTTGAAAGTCCATGAATTAATTGATACAATAAACATGATGGAAGGCGCGCTGCGGAAAAATAGGAAAAAAGGCCGCGCCCGCAGCCCTCGGGAAAAGGCCGTCATTGCCAAGGCGAAAGGGCTTCTCATGGAGCGCAATCACATGTCGGAGGAGGAGGCTCACCGGTATCTGCAAAAATGCAGCATGGACAACGGCTACAGCATGATGGAAACCGCGGAGATGGTCATTAGTTTGATGTAAGGAGGAATCCAATGAGATTTACCAAAATGCACGGAATCGGAAATGATTATGTATATGTGAACTGCCTTAAGGAAGAGGTCGCGGACCCCGGGCGGACGGCGCAGCTGGTCAGCGACCGGCACTTCGGCATCGGCTCCGACGGGCTGATTCTGATCCGGCCGTCCGAGAAGGCGGACTTCTGGATGGATATGTACAACGCCGACGGCTCCCAGGGCGCCATGTGCGGAAACGGCATCCGCTGCGTGGGAAAATACGTATACGATCACGGGCTGACGGACAAGGAGCATATTCGGATTGAGACGAAAAGCGGCGTAAAGTCTCTGGATTTAACCATACAGGACGGGAAAGTGAGCATGGTGAAGGTGGGCATGGGCGCGCCGGATCTGACGGCCAGAAACATTCCCGTTCAGACCCAAAAGGAGCAGGCGATCCATTTGCCCATAGATATCGACGGGCAGACATTTCATTTCACCGGCGTGTCCATGGGAAATCCCCATGCGGTGGTCTACGTGGAGGACGTGGACGGGTTCGACATAGAAAAATGGGGCCCAAAATTCGAGCGGCATGCGATGTTTCCGGACCGGGTCAACACGGAATTTTGCAAAATCTTAGACGAGCAGACCATACAGATGCGGGTCTGGGAGCGGGGCGCCGGGGAGACATTGGCCTGCGGCACCGGCGCCTGCGCAGCGGCGGTTGCTTCTATATTAAACGGATACACAAAAGAGCGGGTGACGGTGAAGCTGCTGGGCGGTTCCCTGCAGATTCACTGGGACAAAGAAGCGGGGCAGGCATACATGACCGGCCCGGCGGTCGAAGTATTTACCGGAGAGATCGATCTATAAGCGACGAGGAGGATAAAATGTTTAAAATCAACGAGAATTATTTAAAGCTTCCGGGGAGTTATCTTTTTTCCACCATCGGAAAAAAAGTGGCGGCTTTTACGGAGGTGAATCCAGACAAGGAGATTATACGGCTGGGAATCGGGGATGTGACGCAGCCGCTGGCGCCGGCCATCATAGAGGCGCTGCACGGCGCGGTGGACGAGATGGCCCATGCCGAGACATTTCACGGCTACGCGCCGGATCTGGGCTATGATTTCCTGCGGGAAGCCATCGTAAAAAACGACTACGAACCCAGAGGATGCGCGATTGCGGCGGATGAAATCTTCGTGTCCGACGGGGCGAAATGCGACTCGTCCAACATCCAGGAAATTTTCAGCGCAGACAGCAAGATCGCCGTGTGCGACCCGGTCTATCCAGTCTATGTGGACAGCAACGTGATGGCGGGAAGAACCGGGACTTACGACCCCAAGACCGAGACTTGGAGCGACGTGATCTACATGCCCTGCACGGCGGCCAACGATTTCGTGCCGGAACTGCCGAAGGAAACGCCGGATCTGATTTACCTGTGCTACCCCAACAACCCCACCGGGTCCACGCTGACCAAAGACCAGCTGCAGGAGTGGGTGGACTACGCCAACAAAAACGGCTCGGTGATTATCTACGACGCGGCCTACGAGGCGTATATTTCCCAGGAAAACGTGCCCCATTCCATTTATGAATGCACAGGGGCCAGAACCTGCGCCATTGAGCTGCGCAGCTTTTCCAAAAATGCGGGCTTCACCGGAACCCGCCTGGGCTTCACCGTGATTCCCAAGGAGTTAAAATGCGGGGATGTCTCTTTGCACGCGTTGTGGGCCAGAAGGCACGGCACCAAGTACAACGGCGCGCCGTATATCGTGCAGAAAGCCGGCGAGGCGGTGTATTCCGAGCAGGGTAAGGCGCAGTTAAAGGAACAGGTTGCCTATTATATGAAAAATGCAAAAGCAATCCGCGAGGGACTGGCGGCGGCAGGCTATGAAGTCTCCGGCGGCGTGGACGCGCCCTATATCTGGATGCAGACGCCAGGCGGCATGAGCTCCTGGGAGTTTTTCGACTATCTGTTGGAAAAGGCAAACGTGGTGGGCACGCCCGGCTCCGGGTTTGGGCCAAGCGGGGAAGGCTGTTTCCGTCTGACGTCTTTTGGAACTTATGAAAACACGCTGGCCGCTATGGAGCGCATCAAAAAATTATAAGGAGTAAAGCTATGGCAAATGTGATTAGCGACGAAACCATCGAATATGTGGGGATTTTGTCAAAACTGGAATTATCGGACCAGGAGAAAGAACAGGCCAAGAAAGACATGGGCCGGATGCTGGACTATATTGATATGTTGAACGAGCTGGACACCAGCCAGGTTGAGCCGATGTCCCATGTGTTTCCGGTGCACAATGTGTTCCGGGAGGACGTTGTGACCAACGGGGACGAGCGGGACGCGGTTCTGGCCAACGCGCCGGAAGAAAAGGACGGACAGTTCCAGGTTCCCAAGACGGTTGAATAATTGAAGAAGATACTTTTGCTGACCACGGGCGGCACCATCGCCTCCCAGCCCACGGCCAACGGTCTGGCGCCGCGGCTGTCCCCAGAAGAATTTCTGGAGAGGCTGCCCCGGCTAAAAGAAATCTGCCAGCTTCAGACGGAGGCCCTTTTCAGCTTGGACAGCTCCAGCGTCGGGCCGGAACACTGGCAGCGGCTGGCCCGGCGGATTTACGAAGAGCTGCCTCACGCAGACGGCGTTGTGGTCTGCCACGGGACGGATACGCTGGCCTACACGGCCGCCGCTTTATTTTCCATGCTGCCGGGGCTTCATAAGCCGGTCATCCTGACTGGCTCCCAGCTTCCTTTTGACGCGGCGCACACGGACGCGGCGCGGAATTTGGAAGACGCCTGCCGGGTCTGCGCGGACGGACGGTTTCCGGGCGTTTATGTGGTCTTCGACGGGGAAATCATTTCCGGCATGTGCGCCAGCAAGACGCACACGGTGGATTTTCACGGGTTTTCCAGCGTAAATCTGCCCAGCGCTGGCCAGATCAAAAACGGCGTGATCCACAAAAACAGAGCGTTTCAGCCGCCGCGGCCGGTTTTTGGCACAGGCGTTCAGCTAAAGGACGCGTTAAACCCGAAGGTGTTCGGACTGAAGCTGCTTCCGGGGATGGACGGCGGGATTCTGGACGTTTTGCGGGAGCAGGGATACGCCGGAATTATTCTGGAGGCTTTCGGCGCGGGGGGCATCCCCTGCCTGGACGACAGCTTTCTGGACGGAATCCGCCGCTGCGTTCGCCAGCGGATTCCGGTGGCGGTGACGACCCAGTGCAGCCAGGGGCCGGCCAATCTGGGGATTTACGAAGTGGGCGTGAAAGCGGCCATGGCCGGGGCGATCTGCGGGCAGAGCATGTCCCGGGAGATGCTGGCGGTGCGGCTGATGTGGGCGCTGGGCCAGTTAAAAGGCGCGGAAGATATGGAACAGATACGAAGTCTTTTATTTTATTGGTAAACAAACGGGGCAGCGGTTGTTATATAGCCGCTGTCCCGTTTGCAATCTGGTAGATTTTTTCCATATCCTTTAAATTCAGATGTTTGAAGCTGCCGACGGTGCGGGTATCCTCATGGCTGCACTTAAAGGCCAGCTCCTGGATTTGGCGGTCGTCCAGCGTAAGACCCAGTTCCTTTAAGTTGGTGGGCATCTGGATGGAGCGGAAGAAATCCTCCATGGCTTCAATGCCGGCCAGGGCCGTTTTTTCAAAATCCATGCCGTCACAGGAGATGCCGAATACGTTGGTGGCGAACTGGGCGAAACGCTCGGGGTTGGCGTCATAGACATACCGGGCCCAGCTGCCCCAGATGGCCGCCAGTCCGGCGCCGTGGGTTACGTCGAACATACCGCTTAATTCGTGCTCCAGCTGGTGGCAGGCCCAGTCTCCGCCGCCGGCGCCGCAGCCCATCAGTCCGTTGTGGGACAGGCTTCCGGCCCACATCACTTCTGCCCGGGCGTTGTAATTGCCTGGTTCCGTCATAAGAATGCGGGCGTTGTAGATGACGGTCTGCATCAGAGCTTCGCTCATGCCGTCCATAAGCTCCATGGTCTCGATGTTGACGAAATACCGCTCCATGGTGTGCATCAGGATATCCACGCAGCCGCTCTCGGTCTGGTACTGGGGCAGGCTGTAAGTCAGGCGAGGATTTAAAATCGCAAACTTACACCGTCCCGCGTTGCTGTGGCAGCCCCTTTTCAGCCATCCGTTTTCGTTGGTGATCACCGACGAGTCGCTGGTCTCGCTTCCCGCGGCGGCGATGGTCACGATGGACCCGATGGGCAGGCACTTTTGGGGATTCTGGGTCTTCACATAAAAGTCCCACACGTTGACATCCGGGTTTGCCACGCCGTAGCCGATGGCCTTGGCGGAATCAATGACGCTGCCGCCGCCCACGGCCAGGATGAAGTCCACGCCTTCCCGCCGGCATAAATCAATGCCCTCATAAACCTTGGAAAGCCGGGGATTGGGGACCACGCCTCCCAGAGCGATGTAATCCACGCCCGCTTCTTTAAGCGACGCGAAAACTTCGTCCAGAAGGCCGGACTTTTGGGCGCTCTTTCCGCCGTAGTGAACCAGAACCTTTTTGCAGCGCAGTTCCTGAATCAGCGAACCGGCCCGCAGGTGGGCGTCCTTCCCGAAAACCACCCGGGTAGGCGTATATAACTCAAAATTCCTCATTTTTTTATTTCCTCCTCGAAAGCGAATCTTTTGTCCGTATATGATTACAGTTATATTATCATATTTCAGTGGCAATTACAATTTGACATTATCCAGTTCAAACATTAAAATAAAAATATGGCAGAAGGAATCCATGTATAGGAGGCAGGTATGGTAAGATATGCGTCTTTGACGAATCAGGGCGGCAGGGAGTTAAACGAAGATTCCATCGGGGCAGGTGAGAGCGGCGGGCGGATGTGCTTTGCAGTCGCCGATGGTCTGGGCGGACACGACAGAGGAGAAGTGGCGTCCCGGGCGGCGGTAGACAGCGTTTTGGCGGACTTTTCCAGGCGGGGAAGCGGCGGCGCCGATGATTTGGCGGAATACTTCGAGGCGGCACAACGAAAATTGCTGGAAATGCAGGGAGAGCGCGCCGGTTTTGGCGAGATGCTGACGACTTTGAATGTGTTGTGCGTTTCGGAGGAAGGAATCACAGGGGGCCACGTGGGCGACACCCGGACCTATTATTTTCACAAAGGGAAAATGATTTCCCGAACCATCGACCACAGCGTGCCCCAGATGCTGGCGTCGGCGGGCGAGATTAGGGAAAGCCAGATTCGCGGCCATGTGGACCGGAACCGTCTGCTGCGGGCCATGGGCACGAAATGGACCGGGCCGGCCTACGCGATCAGCGAGACCGTCATGCCGGACGAAGGGCAGGCATTTCTTCTGTGCACGGACGGATTCTGGGAGCTGATTCTGGAAAAGCAGATGATGAGCGCGCTGAAAAAAAGCGATTCGCCGGAAGAATGGCTGCGGTTCATGGAAAAGATTATCCAGAAGAAGGGAAGAAACCAAAATATGGATAATTATTCGGCCATCGCTGTGTGGGTGGACGACTGAAAAAGGCGTTTTTGAAAAAAGATGAAAGAGAATGGTGGGGTTTATGTATTGTAGCGTATGCAAAAAAGAAGTGGGTGACGGGGGTTTCTGCCGCTATTGCGGAAATCGCCTGACGGCGGAAACGGCGGCGCATCATCTGAAGCCGGGGACTGTGTTAGGCGGAAAATATGTGATCCAGGATTTTATCGGAGAAGGCGGGTTTGGCATTACTTATATAGGAAGGGACCGGAATCTGGATATTCCCGTTGCCATCAAGGAATACTATCCCTGTGGCTTTGCGGGCCGCAGCGGCGGGGATTCCAACGCCGTTTCGATCACGGCGCTGGACAAGAGGGATTTCTTTGAAAACGGGAAAAAGCGTTTCATGGAGGAGGCCAGAAGCCTGGCGAGATTTTCAGAAGAACCAGGCATTGTAAACGTCCGGGATTATTTTGAGGAAAACGGGACGGCCTACATCGCCATGGAATACCTGGAAGGGGAAAATTTAAACGCGCATGTGAGCAAAAGGGGCCGGATGGACGCGGCGGAACTGATTCAGCTGATGGAGCCGGTCATGCGCTCCCTGGAAAGAATCCATGAGGCCGGGATTATACACCGGGACATCAGCCCCGACAACATTCTGTTCCAGAAAAACGGAAAGCTTAAGCTGATGGACTTCGGCTCGGCGCGGTATTTTGCCAACAGCGAATCGGAGCTGTCCGTGATACTCAAACAGGGATTTTCACCGGAAGAGCAGTATCGGAAAAAGGGGGAGCAGGGGCCGTGGACGGATGTGTACAGTCTGTGCGCGACGATCTATTGCTGCATAACGGGAAAAATACCGGAAAATGCGCTGGACAGGCTCCATAACGACGCGCTTTTGCCGCCTTCGCGGCTGGACGCGAGGATCAGCCCGGCCCACGAACGCGCGCTCATGAGAGGGCTGGAGGTTTTGCCGGAAAATCGCTGCAGAACCATGGGGGAACTGAAAAGTCTGTTTGGCGCGGGCAACGTTTCGACTGCGGGCGGGCGTGGGGCTTCCGATCCCTACAAAACCCATATGGCCGAGGAGAGGGATCTCCCGCCGGCAAAGCCCGTCCCGCCAAAACCCAGGAACAAAATGATGGCGGTTGCGGCGGCTCTGTGCGTCTGCGTCCTGCTGGCGGCGGCGACTCTGGCCGCGACACTTCCCAAACTTCTGAAAAATGAGACGAAGACAGAAGGAAGCGAGGCGAAAACAAAGAGCGAAAAGGCCGTGAAGACGGCGGCGGTGGAGAAGGCGGACACAGGGAAAAAGAAAGCGGCAGCGGCAAAAAAAAGCGAAGAAATGATTTCCGTGCCGGATGTGGTGGGCCTGCGTTCCGATGAGGCGAAAGCGCGTCTGGCGGGCGCGGGGCTTATTGTCAGCGAGATTCAGGCGGAGAGTTCGTCGGTGGAGGACGATTACGTGATCAGCCAGTCTCCGGTGGGGGACAAAAAGGCAAAGAGCGAGGATACGGTTACGATTTACGTATCTGCCGCAAACCCGGCGGACACGCATCCGCAGGCAGATCAGATGAAGACGGAAACGCTCCAACCCAACCCTGCGTCAAAGGTTCTCTACTGCAGGGCCAGCGAGTTTGCTACCTTAAGGGCCAGCGCGTCCACAGGCGCCGCGGAGCTGGCCAAAGTGAGCAGCCGGCAGGCGGTGCAGCTCTTAGATGAAACCGGAGAATTCTATTACGTGGCGTACAATGGTCAAAACGGCTATGTTTTGAAGGATTTCTTTTCGGAAGATCCAAACGCGGCGCTGAACTACAGCGGAAGCGCTCCGGCGCAGCCAAGCACGGTCACATACTATTGCCGCGCCAGCATAAGCGCCACGCTGCGGTCCATCGCGTCCAGAGACGGCGCGGACCTGGCGCAGATCGGCAGCGGGGAGGAAGTGCAGTGTCTGGGGGAAAGCGGAGAATTTTACAATGTGATCTATAAAGGCCAGAACGGATACGTGTTAAAAGACTTCTTTTCCCAAGACCCCAACGCGCCCCTGAATTACGGCAGCGGCAACGCGCCTTCTGCGGCAGGGCCGGAGGCTGCGGTTTATTACTGCTGCGCCAGCGAGAGCGCCACTTTGCGTTCCGTTGCGTCCAGAGACGGCGCCGCGCTGGCCCAGGTGGCCAGCCGAGAGGCGGTGGAGTGCATCGGTTCTTCCGGTGAGTTTTACTACGTTACTTATCAGGGCAAGACGGGCTACGTGTTGAAAAATTATTTTTCAACCGATCCTAATGCGGAGTTGAATTATGGCAAAAATTAATCACAAATGCATAGCCTCCAAAGGCGAACGGCAAAAACAGGGGACGAAGATGAAAAAAATAATCATATGGGCGCCGCTGGCGCTGCTGCTTGTCTGCGCGGGATGCGCATCTTCCGGAGACGGCCCGGCCGAGGCGCAGCCAGGGGCTGACCGTGAAACGCCGGCGGAGACAGTTTATATGGAAACGCCGTCCGCAGAGACGCCCACGCAGGAGACGACCGCTCTGGAATCGCCGCCGGCGCAGACCCCAGCCCCGGAGACGGCCGCGCCAGAGGGGCCCAATGGAAAACGAATCGAGCCTTTTGAGGCCATCTGCCAGTACCCGGAGCTTCCCACGGGCTGCGAGATGACCTCCCTTGCCATGGCGCTGAATTACAGCGGGGTTCCGGCTGACAAATGCGACATTGCAGACAATTACCTGGACAAAGGCGAGGTGGGAACGGTGGACTTCCGCGCCGCCTTCGCCGGCGATCCCAGGGATGAAAGCTCTTACGGTTGCTATGCTCCGGTGGTGGTAAATGCGGCCAACCGATATCTGCAGGCGGCGCAGTCCACCCTGCGGGCGGAGGACCTTTCTGGGACGGAATTCGAGGAGTTGTTTCCTTATATCGACGCGGGCATCCCCGTGATCGTCTGGGGAACCCAGGACTGCGCGGAGGGCCATTACAGCGTCACATGGAACGTAAACGGCGCGGACCTGACCTGGTATACCCCGGAACACTGCATGGTTCTTGTGGGTTATGAGGAGAGCCTGGCGTGGGTGGCGGATCCTATTTATGGGGATGTGAGAAGCTACGACCGGGAGACTTTTAAGAGCCGGTATGAGGCGCTTTATCGGCAGGCGGTGGTGATTCGGTAGATTGGATGGGAAGATGGGCGGGGAACGCCGGCAGGGAGATCGCGTGCCTGTCGGCGTTTCGTTTGTTTATTCCGCGATAATCAGACCGAGCAGCTCAATTTTCTGCCGCTGCAGCAGCTCCAGTTCCCGCAGCAGCTCTTCGTACTGCACGCAGCCGGCCTTTTCGATAAGGACAGCGGCGCGAATGCCGCAGAGAAGCTGCAGGGAATCCGCGTCATATAGGATGTTATGGGCGGTCTGGAAGTCAATCTGCGCATTTTTCAGACAGCTGCAAAGCGCGCTGTCTATTTTTACAAGTGCGTCTGAGAGCGGGCTGCAGCTTATTCCATACAGACAGGCAAGCCCTTTTTGCCGGGCGGCTGCCTGCACAGCGACCGCGGACAGCTGCAGGGCCTGATTTGGAGAGATTCCATATCGGCCTTTATCCCACTGACAGCGAAGCCAGTGATCGATGGCGTCAAAAGGCTTTTTGGCTTTTGGCTTTGCCGGAATTCGGCCCAGCACGGGAACGCGGCACAAAAGCGCGCAGCCATCGCTATACCGCAGTTTGTTATTGGTAATGTATAAAAAGAATAGGATAAATACATAAATAATTGCGCCGAATAACAGGCCCCACGCGAAAGCGCGGATAAAAGCGTGAAAAGCGCCGGGCTCTGCGGCGGATTTTTGCGGGAGGCTCTGAGAGGCGCCTTCCTTTTTGGTTTGCAGTTGATAATAGCGCGTCTGCGGTTCTGAAAAATGCTCCATGAGGCTTGCCGTTTCGCTGTTTAGGTGAGCGATTTTGCTGCGCATGTCGATCTGCTCTTGCAAAAGAGAGGCGCTGCTGGCGCTCGTGATGTTGTTTTGCAAAAGAAGCATTTCATGGCTGCCATATGTATCGGTAAGCTGTTTGTGTAAGTCATTCATGTATTTCTGAACAGCCTTGGATATTTTGCCGCAGGCTTTCTTTGTCTCGCCCAGGGCTGTGATGGAAAAAGAGCAGTTCTCCATTGTCTGGGCGGCGCTGCCCGGGTCGGAAACGTGGATCAATTCCTGGATGTCGGACACGGTGAGGGCTTGCGTTTGGTCGGCCACAAACTGGCGCATATTGTTGGAGGCCAGCAGATTCAGATACACGGCCACC
The DNA here is from genome assembly GCA_948444865.1 of uncultured Lachnospiraceae bacterium. Classification (GTDB taxonomy): domain Bacteria; phylum Bacillota; class Clostridia; order Lachnospirales; family Lachnospiraceae; genus MGBC164599. The sequence continues at coordinate 5,827 of CAOJVE010000016.1, read as the reverse complement.
GGATTCGTGGGAATCTCGGGGGCTTTGATTGTATAGACCAGATCAGCCTGGTATACCGCGGAAGCGTCCAGGTTCATGAGGGCGGAGCTCTCCATATAGGCCTGCCATTTTTCACAGGAATATTCGTTCAACAGAGCCTGCTGGACGGCGGACAGTTCGCTCTGCGTCATTTGGCTTTCCAGCTGCTGGGCGGTGGCGTTCTCCGTGCGTTTTGTCCGGGCTTTATAGCTGGCGGCCCAGCTGGAGATCCCTAATAGCGCGCCGCCGATCAGCATCCACAGCAGAATGCCGCGCCAATGAAGCAGGATTTCAAAAATAAGATCCCGCAGGTTTACTTCTCGTTCTTCCATTTCATCGCTTCTTTCTCGTGATTTTAGTGGCATTATAACAAGTTTATTTGTAGAATACAACATAATATTTTATAAATTTGAGAAAATTATTGTAAATTTTTTCTGCGTGATATATACTGTTTCCGGAAAGGCAGGTATGAAAAAATGTTATGAAACACTGTTTTATCATTGGCTCAAAAGGAATACCGGCCCATTACGGGGGCTTGGAGACTTTTGTGGAAAAGCTGACGCAGTATAGAAGCAGCGACCAGATCCTTTACTACGTTGCGCGGATGGGAGATCGGGATTTTCAGTATGAATACAACGGGGCCAGGTGTTTTAATCTGGCGGTTCCCGAGATCGGGCCGGCGAAAGCGGTGTTCTACGATTTAAAAGCGCTGCAGTGGTGCATTCATTACTGTAGATCGCGCCCCGGCGTGAAAAATCCGGCATTCTATGTGCTGGCGTGCAGAATCGGTCCCTTTATAGGTTTTTTTAAAAAACAAATCAGCAGACTGGGCGGGACGCTCTACGTCAATCCCGACGGCCATGAGTGGATGCGGCAGAAATGGCGTTTTCCGGTGCGGCTGTACTGGAAGCTGTCGGAGCGGCTTATGGTAAAACAAGCGGATCTGCTTATCTGCGACAGCAGAAATATGGAAAAATACATAAAAAGAGAATATGCGTCTTACGCGCCGCGCACCGTGTTCATCGCTTACGGCGCGGATTTGGGGCCCAGCGGACTGGCGGATGATGATGGGCGGTTTTCGGAATGGCTGCGGAGCCGGGGGCTTAGGAGAAAGGAATATTATCTGACCGTGGGAAGGTTCGTGCCGGAAAATTCTTTCGAGGTAATGATACGGGAATTTATGGCGTCCCAATCCAGGCGCGACCTGGCCATTATCGCAACGGCCGATGATCGGTTTATGGCTAAGCTGGAGAGAAGGCTGCATTTTACAAGGGATAAGCGGATAAAGTTCGTGGGTTCCGTTTACGACCAGGAACTGCTGCAAAAAATCCGCGAAAACGCCTGGGGTTATCTCCACGGCCACACGGTGGGCGGCACCAACCCGTCTTTGCTGGAGGCTATGAGCGCCACGGACGTGAATCTTTTGTTTAAAGTCCGATTTAACCAGGAAGTAGGAGGAAACGGCGCGTTGTATTGGAATAAAAAGCCGGGCAATCTGGCGGCGCTCATTGACCGGGCGGATCGACTGCCTAAGGAAGAGCGAAACCGGCTGGGCGCACAGGCAAAAAAGCGGGTGAAGGACCGCTATGCCTGGGAAAAGATCTGTGAGAAATACGAGACGCTCTTTTTGAAAGACGGGGAATTATTTTGAAAATATTGCATTACGCACTGGGTTTTCCGCCCTACCGAACCGGCGGCGCCACGAAATTCTGCATAGATTTACTGAAATGGCAGGCGGCGCAGGGCCATCAGACGGCGCTTTTATGGCCGGGACGGATGCGCTTCCGGGGCGGCGCGGTTACGGTGAAAGACAGAGGTCTGGCGAGAATAGACAAAGAGCAAAGCAAAATCAGAAGCTTTGAGATTTGCAATCCGCTGCCAGTTCCTTATGATGAAGGGATTTGCGCCAGCGATATTGGAATTTATCGGCGCGGCGGAGGAAAAGAGGCATATGAACATATGTTTTTCTGGTATCTTCCAGATGTGATTCATATACATACATTCATGGGACTGCACAGCGATTTTCTGGACGCGGCCAGGAAGCGGGGCATTCGCTGCGTGTTCACGGCCCACGATTATTTCCCCATCTGCCCCAAAGTCACCATGTTTCGGGAGGGCCAGCCGTGCGCGGCGGCCAGGGATTTTTCTGCGTGTGAAAGGTGTAACGAAACGGCTTTATCCCTTCGACGGGTTTGGATTTTGCAGTCACCCTTTTACCGGAAGATCAAAGACATTTCCCTGGTATGCAGGCTGCGGAAACGACACCGGGACCGTTTCCTGCGCGGGGATGCGAGGGGCAAAAGGGCGCAAACGTCCGACGCGGCGGAAAGCTACAGACGGCTGCGAGAGCATTATGAAGCGATGCTTGGAAAAATGGATGCGATTCATTACAACAGCGCGTTAACGCAGTCGGTCTATGAGAAATATCTGAAGCTGCCATCGCGCTCGCGTGTGATTGGCATTACCCATGGGGATATACAGGATCATAGAAAGCAGCGGGAATATGCGCCCCATTGTCTCTGGCTGGCCTATTTGGGTCCCAGGGGAGAGGCGAAAGGCTTTTTTCTTCTGCAGGCGGCGCTGGATAAACTGTGGAAAAGCAATCGGCAATTTAGTCTGGATGTGTATTTTGAGACGGCAAAACGGCCTCCCTATATGAGATGCCACAAAAGATATGCGTATGAAGAGTTAGGGGCGGTTTTTAAAGACACAGACCTGGTCATTGTCCCCAGCATATGGCGGGAAACCTTCGGGTATGCGGTTCTGGAAGCCTTAAGCTACGGCGTGCCGGCGCTGATAAGCGGCAGCGTGGGCGCGCGGGACATCCTGGCGCCGGGGGCCGGCATTCTGATTGAGGACATAACTGTGGAAAAACTATACGAAGCGCTGCGCCAAATTACGGCTGAAAAGCTTGCGCGGATGAATCGGGCGATTCTAAAAAGGCAGGAAATTCCCACGATGCGGCGAATGGCGGAGGAGATCGAAGCTTTGTATAAAGGGAGCCTGCTCGTGCAGACGGAAGCGGCAAGAAGATTGAGAGGAAAACATTGTTAAAGAGGTTATTAGGGGCTGTGGGAAAAGAAAACATCCGGCTGGACAAAAATATAGGCGTGCTCTATCTGGCTGGGCTGTTTTGGAAATACGGCTGGATGGCCTTTCGGGGATTTTGGTTTTCCCTGGGCCGCAGGAATATCCACAGGCCAGCGTTTGTGGGACGCCGTGTGCGGATTTTGGAAAAAGGCCGGCTCTTTATGGGGGCGAAGACGCGGCTTCACGACGATGTTTATGTGGACGCGCTTTCCAGAGCCGGCGTGACTTTGGGCGCCGGCGTGGTTCTGGGGCGGGCTTCGAGGATTGAGTGCTCCGGCAGCGTAGAGCACGTGGGAAAAGGGATCGTCATCGGCGACAGGAGCGCGTTTGGCGGCGAGTGTTTCTTCGGGGCGGCCGGGGGCATTCGGATCGGCTCGGACGTAATCGCGGGCCAGCGCGTCCGGTTTCACTCGGAAAACCACCGATACGGCCGCCTGGACGTTTTGATTCGGGAACAGGGCGTCACCCATAAGGGCATCGTCGTCGGGGATAACTGCTGGATCGGCGCCGGCGCGGTTTTCCTGGACGGGGCCAGAGTGGGCGCCGGCTGCGTGGTGGCGGCCAATGCGGTCGTGGCTGGAAGATTCCCCCCGAATACGGTAATCGGCGGAGTTCCGGCGAAAGTCATACGAAGGCGCGAAGGGCAGTCTGGTGAAAATTATGGAGTATAAAAGATGGGTCTTTCTATCTCGTTTTGCATTTTGATTTGTCTGTATTTTATGCCGATGGAAATGCTGTTCGTTTCTCTGACGGCGATACTGGCTGTGAGCGTTTTTATGCATCGGAACCGTTTCAAAGTCGCTCTTTTTCCCGGAGGCGGCATTTACATAGGATTTCTTTTGGCGGGAATGGCCATTGGCGTAGGCGGCGTAATTTTTCGCGGATACGCGCCGAGGGATGTGTGCAAGGACATGATTTATGTGCTGTTTCCACTGCTGTTCTGGCTGTTGGGAAAGAACATGGCCCTGGATCGGAAGCGGGCGCTGACCGGATTGTTTCTGGCGGGGGCGGCGGTGTCCCTGTGCGATCTGGCAAACGGCGTATGTCAGATTCTTTATCGCGGCGTTTCGGGACTGACGCTGTACCAGTTTCGCAAAATAATCGGCGCCGGCCATCCTCTGACGCTGATTACTTTGTTTATCTATATGTTCATGCCGCAGAACGTGTTTCTGAAAAAGAAGCAGGCGTTTGGCTGTTTGGGGATTTTGCTGGCAGATCTGCTGATTCATTTTTCACGGATCACGCTTTTAAACGGGTGTATTTTTCTGCTGTTTTTGCGGATTTTGCGAAAACCGGCGAAAGCTTTTCGGTATGGGTTCCTGGTGGCGACGGGATTGGCGGCGGCGTACGGGACGTTTCCTGGCATCTTTCGCAATTACATGGACAGGCTGGTCCATTCGCCGACGGAGATCTCTTACGCCCAAGAAGTCTGGGACCATGCGTCCGTTGTGACCAACTGGCGGGGATACGAGGTCTACTGTGCGCTGGAAAAATTTTTCCGGGCGGGGACGCTGGAGAAAATATTCGGCGGCGGCTTCGGCGCCCAGCTGGATGTGAAGGGGAAGGCGTATCTGGTGACTACGGAAGAGGCGCTGCCTTTTTTGCACAACGGATACTTCAGCGTCCTGATGGTCTGGGGCGTTTTCGGCTGCGTCGCTTTCTTGGCCTTGCTTTATTTTCTTTATGAAAAAAATAAAGCTTTCACAGGACAGACGCGGCAGTTCTGGAAGGCTTTAGCGGTTGTGCTGGCCGCCGACAATTTTTTTGTTCACGGGATACTTTTCAGCCCCGGAGCCGCCAGCGTTTTTCTGTATTTGGGCGTTATGGGGATTCAGGAAAAAGGAGGCGGGGGCAGTTGGACGGAGAATTAGAAAAGCTGCACGGCGTTTTGCTGGAAATTCTGGATTATGTGTATGCGGTGTGTGAGGAAAATAATCTGCTGTGCTTTCTGGCGTACGGCACGGCGTTGGGGGCGTACCGGCATCGGGGCTTCATACCCTGGGACGACGATCTGGACGTGGCCATGCCCAGGGACGATTACAGGAAATTTCTCCAGATTATGAAACAGGGAGACCACAGTCCATACGAAATTCAGGATGAGGACAACGAGGATTTTTACTTCTTAACATTTGCTAAAGTGAGGAAAAAGGGCACGGTATTTATTGAGCGCATTACAGGGGATGTTTATACGCATAAGGGAATTTTTATTGATGTGTTCCCGCTGGATTTTGTGAGGGACGCCGAGAGCCGGGCTTTTTGGTTCAGACGCAAATGCATTGCCTACTTAAAGCATGTCCTGAAATTTCGCGCCTGCCAGGAGTTGTACAGGAGCAAAGAAAGCGAAAAAGAATACCGATGGGATCGCGTCATCAGCTTTCCGGCCTGGGCCTTCCCGCAAAAATGGCTGCTGGCGCTGCTGAACCGTCTGAAGGCCGGAAGGATTTCCAGGGAAGAGGCCAACTACATTGCGGAATACGACACCGGAGGCCCTATGCAGGTGGTTTTGCGGGACATTTATTTTCCGCCGGAGAAAATAGAGTTTGAGGGGCGAACTTGTTATGCGCCCCATAAGATTGCGAAATATCTGGAGATTATATACGGCCCTGGCTATATGCAGCTGCCGCCGGAAGAATACCGCAAATCTTATAAACCTTTGAAAATCAAATTATAAAGAGGCACAGCGGATGATTGTTTGTAGAAACGCGGCAACATTAAAGCG
>CAOJVE010000015.1 GCA_948444865.1 uncultured Lachnospiraceae bacterium | reverse complement strand
TTCCTCGGCGGACTCTTTCAGGGAAACATTCAGCTTTGCGTAGCCTTTCATCGCCTCCCCATAAAGCTCGTCGGCCTCTTTTAACAATTCGTTGAGCCGCTCCTGTTTGCCGGGGGCCGCGCCGCCTCTGCCGCCATCCAGCTCGATCTCACTGGCCAGCGCGCTGGCCTCCCCTTTCTTATGTACATGGGCGCTGTAAATCTGTCCCGTCCGCTCAAAATCCATAGACGCGCCGCTCAGCTCATTCATCTGCCGCCGCTGCAGCTCTTCCTTCGTCTCCGGCTCCTTTTCAACTTTGTCCTCGTCCTTCTCATCCAGCCGCTCCTCGACCATTTCCTTCATAGTCTGGGAAATCTGCGTCTCAATATTGCTGATCTGCTCCTCGTACAGAGAAATCATGGACTGTATGGACTTCGTGTCTCCGCCTGCGTCCAGAGTGTCCGCGATCAGCTGGTTTTTCTGTTCAATGATATTTTGCTTTTGTGCCATCAGGCTTTCCAGCTGGCTCTGGAACCGGCCCATCGGACTCAAACTCAGCCTGTCCCTGCGCTCCTCCTCCGTTTTCGGATCGCTGGCCTTTACGCTGCTCCACGCGCTGCGGTTAAACGCCTGCGCCGCCATCTGCACCCGGTTCCACGGACTCCCCGCGCCTGTCTGTAACTGTATATGCATAAACTTTGCCCCCTTTTCTCTCAAAAATAAAATCGGCTGTCAAATATACTCTTACATTGATTATCGTCCCAAACCGCCGTTTCTTAAGAGTTGTTCATTTCCCCAAAGCATGTTAAAATAATGCGAAAAAGGAGGCATTCCCCATGATCGTAGAAGGCGCAACCATGACGCTCAACCAGACTAAATTTTCCATCGTGAAGGTGAAACCCGCCGTTTTGATTAGCCCGGACATCGAACTGACCCGACAGAGCTTCCAGATGGTCTTTGGCAAAATGCCCATTATCCTCACCGCCCCAGACTCCCACGGCAACATCCAGTACCACGGGCGCAGCGATATCGTCAACTTTCTGGCATCCTACCCGCCTTCCAAAATACCTTGGACGCGGTATTCCGTTGTCTGAAAATTTCATGAAGAACGGCCTGAAATCCTGGAAAACTTATAAACCTCATAAAACTATGAAGGCAAAATCCACACGGTTGAATATATGACCAAATATGAAAACGGCATTGCCACCATGAAGCAATGCTGTTTTCGTCAGCCCAAAACCTCACTTTTATCTTTTCAAATAAGCTGCATATTCTAATTGAAGATTAACCGCCCTTTTTATTTGAGATTTAACTGTGCCAGAAAGCTTCTGGTATTCCGCTTGCTGTTGCAACAGAAATACATAATAAGCATCCAATCTATTTACGCAACGAAGAATGCGTTCACTCCGCCTGCATCTAGACACAACATCTTTGGCCGATCTTCCTGAATACTCCTTTTCACCCACCAACCATTCCTCAAATCCCTCCATGAGCCACCCACTGCCCGCACCATCCTTTTCAACATCTTCATCAATATATGCAATAAAAACATTTGCAACAAACTCAGCCAATTTAACTGGCACTGCATTGCCCACCATCTGTTCCGTATCCGTTTTATTTCCAATCCATGTAAAATTAGGGGGAAACGTCTGTATTAAAGCTCTCTCCGCCGTTGTCAAAGCTCGAACAGACGGCCCCAGTTCACACGCATCATTCGGATGTCCCGGATACCCTTTGGGGACTGGTCTGTTAACGCCTCTCATGGTAGGCGCCGGTTCGTCAATGGAAAATATGGCCCTACGATTGTAATTCCTAGGATATCTGTAATAAAAGTATGGATGCATTTCAAAAGAAATACTATATTCATCAAAAGCCGCTGCTCATGCAAACCTTATGGAAAACCCAAGGGAAATCCCCCCTGTTGGCTGACCAGGCATTTGACATTGTTGTCTGGAGTGATTACGCCTTTTCCCGGCTATTCATTGACAGTTCTTCTGAAACAACAAATACCATGAGCCGCCCCATGCGGGCAACCGCCCGGCTTGCCAGATGCCTTTGGGAATTAAGCAAATCCGGGAAAATCCGCATGCGCACCTATGTGGAAACGCCCCGCACGCTTCGGCCCACGCTTCCTAAAACAGCCGTCCACTCCATTATTGAAAATGGATACATAGAGAAGCTCAGTCCAGAGAGACGTTTTGACCAAACACTTTACTTTACTATGAAAACAAACTCCCAAGACGGCAAATAAGGTCAGCGCGACAACCCGCGCTGACCTGCCGTTCTCTAATGCCCTTCCGGCACTCGTCCCAACATCCCCCGTTCTTTGGTCAGATCCGCGTAAAGCAAATCCATAAATACAAGGAACAGCAAAAATGTTCCAAAGAAAATTGCCTTACCCAGAAGCAATCTGCACAAAACTGTGCCCGTCACAGCTCCCGCCCCAAACATCAGAAGCATTTCCAAGTGGCGGCAGCATTTTGCGGCATATGTCCTATCTTTTTTCCGAATGCTCTTTGTCAGGTTAATCCCCGCCTGGCATATATGGCTGGTGCAAAAGGTGGTTGCCATCGGAAAGCCTTCCGCCCGCCGAAATGTATTGAACTGCATGGAACAGATAAAATTAATCGCAACCTGTGAAATATGATGGGGCGCGCTTTCCGGCAGAAATCCCAGCAGCATTGTCACCGCCGCTTCAAACCCAACCAGCATTGTATCCCAGCGCAGCAGACCCGCTCTTTTCACAAAACCAGGCAGTGCCTCTGTCGCGGCGGCCCCCAGCCCATACGCCGTGATGGGAATCAGGTAATAGGCCGCCCCTTTCCAATCTCCGTTTCCCAAAGCCATGGAAATCAACACCACATTGCCCGTCTGCGCATTGCAGAAAACGCCGCCCCTTATGGAATAGGTAAAGGCGCCCAGCAGGCCGCTGCTCATCATCAGCAGACAAAAAACCCGTTTTCGTTCACATTCCAGATAATCTTTTTTCCGCTCCTCACTCAAGCCTGACACTTCCTTTTAAAAAACTTCTATTCTATAACCCCGTTTTTATTCCACTCCATAACCTGGTCATAGTCATGGCCAAACAAAAGTTCCGCCGAATATTCTTTTTCCATGGCCTTAATCCGGTTCAGATTATCGTAAAACTCTTTCTTCGTTTTATTGATCGGCCCGCCCGGCGGCAGTTCTTTTTGATAGCTTTCGCGGGTATAAATGGCGTCGCTGGTCACGATCACATTCCCTTTGGACCGCGTTTTTAATGCCATGCCCATAACTCCCGGCGCATGAGCATTCTGAACAAACAGCCGCAGATCATCCGCCAGATCCGTTTCGCCATTGATGGTTTGAAAGCGGATGCCTTCCAGGTCAAAAAGGCTTTTCACGTAAGCCCCGACCTGGCCTGTCATTGCCTGATAAAACGCATTTTTAAGTTCCGCTTCCGCGACAAGCACATTTTTTATCGCTTTTGTCCCGGTAAAATATTTCAGTCCCCCGGCATGATCGAAATGCAGATGCGACATAAGAATCAGATCTATGTCCGCCGGCGTAAGCCCTTTTGCCTTTAACGCCTCCTCAATAGAAATAAATTCCGCAACCGGATATGTTTCAAGCGTGGACGGCGGATACTCTGTGCTGTAATAAGGGCTGTTTCCCGTATCGTATAACACGTTGCCCAACGTAGGGCGCTCAATCAAAATGGACATGATCGGCGATTTTATCATTTCATTGTGGTCTTCGCACTCAATCAGATGATATTTCCTGCATTCCAGCCTTCCCAGATATAATACGCTTATCTTCATAAAAACACCTACTTTCCCAGATATCCGCCGTCTACCGGTATGATCGCGCCCGAAACATAATCGCTGGCTCTGCTTGCCAGAAATATAACCGTCCCCTTTAAATCTTCCGGCTTCCCCCATCTGTGCGCCGGTATGCGGTTGGTGATCTCCTCGTATTGCCCAGGATTCTTTTCTTTCATATCTCCTGTCAGTTCTGTGGCCATATAGCCCGGGGCAATCGCGTTGACATTGACTCCCCTTGCCGCCCACTCGTTGGACAGCGCTTTCGTCAGCTGCATCACGCCGCCCTTGCTCGCCGCGTATGCCGGAATCATCTCGCTTCCAAAAAACGACGTCATGGAAGCCACATTGATAATCTTGCCGCTCCCCTGGGCAAGCATGGTCCGCCCGGCTAACTGCGATAATGTAAAAACAGCATTTAAGTTAATGTCCAGCACAGCCTGCCATCGGTCTTTCGGAAAATTTTCCGCCTTGCAGCGATACTGCACCCCGGCGCCGTTGACGAGAATGTCCAGACGCCCACCCAGAAGTTCCAGAGCCTTTTCATACACATCTTCCAACGCTTCGGCCTGTCCCAGATCCGCAGCCACATAATGCGCCTTCGCGCCCTGCGCCCCCAGTTTCTCCGCCGCTTTTTTTAAATTGTTTTCATTGGAAGCGATCAGCGCGACTTCCGCCCCCGCCTCGTGAAGACCTTCCGCCATGGCATAGCCAAGCCCTCTGGAACCGCCTGTCACAATCGCTTTTTTCCTTTTATGTCAAACATACTCGCAAAATTCATTTATTTCATCCTCCCTTTTCATTTCGCTGAGATACGGCCTGCATGATTCAAATTCCAGTGTCTGGTAAATTACTGTAAGAAGCCGCTGCACACAGCCCTGCAGTTCTTCGTATTTTAACGCGCCGCTTTCCAGCGCCTTTTCTATGTTTTCAAAATCTCCGGCGCACCCCGGCATGATCAGATCGTTGCCGGCCGCCACGCACTTCCAGGGAACGCTGCCGCCATCCGCATACGTAGTTGTCCAATCCGTCATGATTACGCCTTGAAAATCCCACTCTTGCCGCGCCGCCACCGTACACAGATCAAAACTGTTGGCCGTATGCACGCCATTGATGAGATTATAGGAAGTCATGATCGCCATGGGCTGCGCCGTTTTAACCGCGATCTCAAATCCCCGCAAATAAATTTCCCGCAGCGCCCTTTCCGATAATATGCTGTCCGAGCCCTTTCGATTATCCTCCTGGTTATTGCAGGCAAAGTGCTTGATCGTCGTCCCCACTCCCGGCATGGACTGCACCCCTTTTGTTACAGCGGCCGCCAGAAATCCACTGAGCAGCGGATCTTCCGAATAGTATTCAAAATTACGGCCGCACAACGGATTCCTGTGGATATTCATCCCGGGAGCCAGCCACCATGCCACTTTAAATTCATGCATTTCAACAGCGATTGCTTTTCCCACCTCTTCCATCAGCGGCAGATTCCAGGTCTGAGCAAGGACGGTCCCCACCGGCATGGCCGTACAGTATTGATACCGCGCCTGTGCGCCTTCCTCCTCTTCGTCCTCGGCGAAAAAGCCCCCTTCCAGGGCATGGGAAATTCCCGCTCCGTATACTTCTTTCGTGTCCGGATTATAGCTGTATTTTTTTACCAGACGAAGGCCCGCCGGGCCGTCCGCCATGGAAACCCCCGGCGCTCCCCATTTTTCCTCCAGGATCCCGCTGGTTTCCCCCGCCGCTCCCGGAACTTTGACGCCGGACGCGCCCAGGGCGCTGGACTGCCCTTTCGTCACCTCGCCAATTACCATGGCGATCAGTTCTTCTTTTGTCAGTTTTTCGGTCAGGGCCGCCGCCTTTTTTTCATACGCGCTGACCGGCCTGCGCCTTATAATCTCTTCCTGTGGGGCAAAAGAAATCACTGGCAGACCTTCCTCTTTCGCCTGTTTTTCCAACTGCCTTACACGACGCTGCATCGCATCTTTCGCAGGCGCCAGCTCCTGCAGCGCGCTCCGAAGCGGACAAATGGGCGAAACCTTTTCAATGACGGCCTCCTTTTCCACCCGCAGTACGCCCACGGAGGTCAGATTTCTGGAAGAATTTCCAATCTGCAGGATATAGCTTCCCGCCTCCACGATCCACAGGCTCCTTTTCATATCATACGAAGCGAGGGCTTTCGCCGGAAAAGAAACGGCAATGCGCTGGCTCTCCCCTGGAGACAGCCGCCTGGTTTTTGCAAATCCACACAGTCTTTTGGCCTCTTTAACCAGGCCGTTCTGGGGGCAGACACAATAGACCTGCACAATCTCTTTCCCCGAAAAAACGTCGCCGCTATTTTCCACCGTCGCCCCCACTGAAACCGTCTGGCCATCCGCGCATATGCGGTCGCAGCGAATCTTAAAATTTGTATAAGATAAGCCAAATCCAAACGGATACAGCGGCTCAACCCCAAAGCTGTCAAAATAGCGGTACCCTACATAAATCCCTTCTTCGTACTGCTCCGCCTCAAGGTCGCCGTTTTGATGGCTGAAAATATCTGCATTGGGAAAATCCTCATAGGCCTTCGCCCATGTGTCTGTGAGCTTCCCGCTGGGCGTCAGCCGCCCGGTCAGCGCATCCGCTAAGGCATGGCCCCCCTCCATGCCCGGCTGGCCAATAAAAAGCATCGCCTCAATCCGGGGATTCTCCGCCAGCTCTTTCACATCGATCTGCCCTCCGGCGTTGAGGATGACGATTACATGCAGGCATTTTTCACACAAAACGCGCAAGTCTTCTTTTTCACGTTCTGACAGATAATAGTCGCCGCTTTGCGCGAAACGATCCGCGTTTTCCCCTGCAATGCGGCTGATGACATAGAGGGCCGTGTCCGCGCCTTGCAGATCCTCTTCCGTTATTTCCCGTCCATTTGGCATAAGAAAGACATGGGAAGAATATACCTGAAAAAAATCTGCCGCACCGATTCCCCCGGATTCCTGAAGTATTTCCTGTTTCCAGTCTTGCCGCGCCTTCCAAAAACGCTCGTCATAATCCGCAATCCATTTCTCACTTGTAATCTGAAATCCGGCGTCTTTGAGCCCTTTCAAAATACTGACGGACTCCCGCTCATTCACATCCCCGGAACCGGTTCCGCCCTTTATGGTTCTTGCGGCGCCCGCGCCAAAAAGCGCAATGGTTTTCCCGGAAGACAGCGGCAGAACCCCTTCGTTTTTCAGCAGGACAATTCCTTCGCCCGCCGCCCGTCTGGCAATCTCACTGTTTTTTTGCTCCCGTTTTGTCCGAACGGGACTGGAACAGCCGCTAAACGCCCTGACTCTTTTTCCCATATTCTTTCCCCTTCCATTCATCCTTATATTTTCCGTTTGCCCAGGCCGGCATAACCGTCATTTCTCGGAATCCAGTCCAAAAACGCTTCTGCCTGCGCATTCCAGAATCTCCATTCATGGCCGAATCCGGCCACCGGAACCCATGTGACCTCCACATTCTTTTCCAGAAGGAACTCCTTGAAAGATACATTGTCCTGGTACAGTGTGTCGCTCTCTCCGCAGGCCAGGTAAATCTTTGGGAGCGTTTGCCCTGCTTCCAGCGCCTGCGCCACTGCTTTTCTGGGATCCGGCAGACCCCATTCGTTGGAATCCGGCACGCCCCACTCATTTTTATCTTCATGGATGGCCGCTGAAAACGCGCCGATTGCACAGAATTTTTCCGGATTTCCGATCCCATGCATCAGAGCGCCCGCGCCGCCCATGGAAAGCCCGCTATGTACGTATGCTCCGGCAGCTGGGAAATGGGGAACATATTGGTGATAAACTCCGGCAGTTCCTCCTCAATAAACCGATAATAGTCATCCCCTCCAGGCGCCGTGCGATAGAATTTATTTTCCCCTGAAATCATCACAACCGCTATATTGCGCTCCTCCGCAAACATCTCAATGTTGCTGTAGCCGCACCAGGTCGCGTGATTATTTCCCATTCCGTGAAGCAGATACAAAACCGGATATTTTTCTTTAACCGTATGGGATGGACGCTTCTCTAAAGCCGCCAGGGCTTCCGGAATCGTAACGCTCGGAACCACAACCGTAATGTCTACCGTCCTCTGCAGCACATAGGAAATTACATTACACTCAAATCTCGCCATCTTCCAAACCTCCCTCTGCCAATTCTTTTATAATCTGCGGATATAATTTATCTACTTTGTAAAGGGCATATGTAATACAAATACAAACCATGAACGCGATGGGGATGTAGAGATAAAACGCCTTGATTGCCTGCAGGGCTTCCGCCGTCTGCGTCGCGGCCATTCCGTCATACCCCGCTTTGCCCAGCGCCGACAACGCGATCGCATTTCCGGCCCCGCTTGCAAATTTTGCCCCAAAGGTCATGCTGGAATACAACATGCCTTCCACGCGGATTTTGGTTTTCCAGTGTCCATATTCAATCGTATCCGCAATCATTGCAAAAATCGTTCCGTTTAACGACGCGTTTCCGATTCCCTTCACCACATTGCACACGGCCAGCCAGCCGAAAGATGTGGGGTTTGCCAACATCAAAGCCTGACCCGCCAAACTTAAAAATGAGCCGATCCACGCGGCATTTCTTTTTCCAATCTTCTTTGTCAGCGGAGCCAGAATCGGAATGCAGATGATTGCCGGAACCGTTGACAGGGAAGTCAGATACCCCATCAGATTTTCATTGCCGATCACGTATTTTGCATAATAAGTTCCCACAGATCCGCTAAACGTGCTGCTGAAAATAAAGAAAAGGAATACCGCCACCAGCATCAGCCAGTATTTGTTTTGCAGGCATGTTTTCAATGACTTCAGAAAAGACAGTTTCTCCTTTTTTCCTGCACAATGTTTACGCGCTCTTTCGTATTATAGAAACAAATCAAGAATAGCGCTCCGGCAAGCGCGCCATATATACAGGAAACAACGATCCAGGATTTCTGGTCGCCGCTGCCGCCGACTGCATTCACCAGAGGCAATGTTAACGCGTTAATCAAAAGCGCGCCGAGCTGCGCCATGGTCATACGCACCACATTGATGGACATCCGCTGATGCTGGTCACGGCTCATCAAAGATGTCATGGTTCCATAGGGAATATTAATCATGGTATACAAAAATGTGACTACCAGATTATATGTGACCGCCACATAGACATACTTCCCCGCCCCTTCCAGATTCGGAACCGTGAAAATCAGCACATTGGCAATAGCGATGGGAATCGCCAGCGCCAGGATCCACGGCCTGCATTTTCCATACTTCGTCTTCGTCCGGTCGATCAAAAAACCCATGATCAGATCTGTGAAGCCGTCTCCCAGCCGCGAGAACATGATAATCGCTCCAATAATCGCCGGATTCAGTCCCATGGCGTCCGTATAAAAGAATGTCACATATGTGCTTGACAATACCAGAATAATGTTGCTGGCCAGGTCACCGCCGCCGTATGCTATTTTTTCCATCATACTGATTTTTTCTGTTTTTACAATGTTCCGCTCACCCATTTTTCTCCTCCTTCGTTTTTCATCCCCCATTTATATCTTTAATTATATATTTTTCTTTTGTACAAACTACCCATTTGTTTCCGTATTCATCCTTTGATTTTGTTTATATTTTCTCTTTTTTTATGGGTGAGGCTTTTGTTTTTGATTGATTCGCATATAAAAAAAGCAGGATTTATATATTTATTTTCAGTTCATCTTTAAATTTATTTGTTTTTCGCAAAATAATCAACTGTATTTCATGGGGTTTTAAAACGCTTTGCACCGCATATTCCGCCTCCGCTTCCACCAATTCCGTACGGCACGCCGGGGCGCTGGCCGACAGCACATAATTCCATTCCAAATCGTCCATCGTCTCCGGACCCCCCATCCGCATCCACGCATCGCAGGCGCTCCCATCCTGCGGGCCAACCTTATATTCCTTTCTCTGGTAAACGCCTGGCTCCAGCCCTTCCAGCAGTACATAATAATTTCTGTCCTTTTTGGCTTCAAATACGCCATAACGGTTACGGACGCTCATGTCCCGGACATGGCGGTAGCGGTAAAGGATATCGTAGGGACAATAATGATACAGATAGATCCGAAAATCCTCTTTTGTCCGCAGCGCAAAATATCCCTCGCCTTGTGCCAGGATCTCCCCCCTGGCCATGTTTAAAAGCAGCCACGCGCCATACGCCGCCTTCGGTATATTATCCCTCGTAAACAGCCCGAACCCCCCATGGAATCGATGGGGCGACGGCGCATATTCGTAATTCCAGTCCGATAAATGCCAGTAGGAAAAACCGCTGACGGCATTGCAGTTTTCCAGAATGTTTTTCAGCAGATAACACGACTTATACGCCGTGTCGTTGCACAAATCCCTCTGCCAGATGGAGCTGTTCCACTCCGCTAATATCAGAGGCGTCTCCCCGACTCCATGCGCCTCTAAGCGCCGCCTCTCCAGTTCAATCTGATGCTTGAGATAATCCGTATCTTGGCTTGTCGCCATAGAATAAGCTTCCATATACTCTATAAGCTCCAATTCTGATTCCTCCTCCTCGGGAAAAACAGAATTGTATTTTACCATTGTCCACAGATCCGGGAACAAGCGGTTTTCCACCATATAATCTCCCAGCCCGTCCCCTTCTTCTTTGAACGTCCCCCTGGCGGCGATCTTCGTTTGGGGCAGCGTTTCCCGGATCAACTTGTATGTCTTTTCATAAAGCTCAAAATATCCTTCCTGGTTTTCCATATGCATATCCACCAGAAAAATGTCCGCAAACGGCGTAATCATCCACCGGCTGACCTCTTTCGCGCCATAACGCTCACGTATATGCGCCAGCAAATGCCGAATCGTTTCCAGCCATTCCTGCAGATCATCCGGCATAGCGATCAGCCAGAGCTCCCGATTCTTTTTTCTCCTGTTCTGGCACAGAGCAGATGGCATATAGCTCAGTTCCAGCCAAGGCCGGGCGCGGTTAGCGCAAATAAAATCCAACACGCAATCGAGCGACACATAGTTAAAAACCAGCGCTCCATTCACATCTCTGGAGCAGAGCTGGAGTTCATCGTCGAAGATTCCCTTAATCCGGATATAACGAAAGCCGATCTCCCTTTGCGCTTTTCGGACGGCTTGGCGGACACTTTCCATCAAAAGTCCTTTTGCATATCCTCCATTTACAGAAGTTCGCCAATTTTCAGACATTGCCTTGCCGGTTTTGTGAACATCCACGTTTATCTGACATAACTTTGGCTCGCCGTCATCGGTTTCGACTCCCTTTCTCGTTCTGCCCTTACTCAGATACGCAAATAGCCGCTCAAACAGGTGGGACTGCGCATCCGGCATATCCAGAGCAAATTCTATGCGCACAGCGCTCTCCCCGATATTTTTTTGCCGCTCTTTCTTATATTTTCCGGGCGTCATGCCATACGTATCGCGAAACGCTTTGATAAACGCATTGGCATTGACAAACCCCGCGCTTATGGAAATTTCCGTCACGCTCTTTCCCCGCTCCAACAAACGCATGGCCTGCTGGAGACGGATCATTTTAAGATATTCGGTAAAGCTGACCCCCAGTTCCTTTCGCATGACATGGGATAAATGTGACGCGCTCAGATAATTTTCTTCCGCAAACTTTCTAAGCGATATGTCTTCCTGATAATGCTGCCGCACATAGCTCACAAGCAAAAGAGCCTGCGCCCGCCCGTTTTCGCCCCGGTTTTCAGGCTTCGGCTCCCCAAATGAAACCAGCAGCTCGGATAAAAGCCCGGATGCCAGACCCCGGATGCGCAGTTGTTCCTGGGGAGCGTTTTTGCAGTAAACCGCAAAAATATCAGCCATATATTCCCGGATTTTTTCAAAATGCCCCTGACGCTCCCGTCCGATCAAAAAGGACAGGCACGCCACATCTTTATATGAAAATTCAGGATACAGATTTAACGCAAAAGACGCAGGAATCTGCAAGCTTAGAACCGCCCCATTCGATTCCAGCAGCAGCTGGTAAGTTTCATACATATTCATGACAAAAATATCATCTTCCTGTATCTTCCATTTGCCTTTCCCCGCAACCGCAAGCGTTCCTCTTCCCTGCAATACATAACAGATTTCCAGATTCTCTGTCCAACTGTCGCCTTTTTCTTTTCCATCATATATCCGAAAAGATATTTTCTGACTTTTGACCATGATCCGCCCCTTTTCGTTTAACCACTCAAAAACAGCGTTATCCCTATACGGATAACGCTGTTTTCCGATACAATTTCACATAGATTTCCGCTCGGCAATCTCCGCCATCTTCGCCGCATTCAAACGGGTGTCCCCATGGACGCGGCTATACGACAAGTACCCGTTCATCCGGTCGATTTTCGTCAGATTCTTGGACCCGCACACCGGGCACACGTCCATATCCAGCTCTTCGTGGCCGCAGTCGTCGCAGTAGGCCAGCGACAGATTTACGCCCTCGTAATACCCCAGCTCCATGGCCCTGCGGATAAGCGTGCGGATCGCTTCCTTATTATAATCAATGGGATAGCGCACGTACTGGATTTTCCCGCCGTTACAAAGCTCCCAGAACCGGCCTTCCAGGTCCTGCTTCTGTATGGGCGTGATGTCCTCGGTCACGTGACAGTGGAAACTGTTGCTCACATATGGACGATCCGACACATTTTCCACAATGCCGTACATCTTACGGAATTGCTCCACCTGCAGGCCGCACAGGCTCTCCGCCGGCGTCCCGTAAATGGCATAGAGATTGCCATCCTCTTCTTTATAGCGGTTCACCTTCTGATTGATGTACTGCAAAACCTCCAGGGCGAATTTTCCGTCCTCGGCGATGGATTTCCCATTATAAAGCTCCTGCAGCTCGTTCAGCGCCGTGATGCCAAAGGAGGCGGTCATGGGCTTTAAGAGCTTGCGAATCCGCTCGTGGGGCTTTAGATTTCCCCCGTAAAAACCGCCCTCGCAGTAGGCCAACGGATTGGTGGAGGCCTTCATCTGTCCCAGATATTCATAGGTCCTCTTGTGCAAATCCCGAATCATGTCCAGATAGAAATCCAGAACCTCGTAGAAATCCCGGCTATCCGCTCTGGCCTTTGCCAAAATCATGGGCAGGTGCAGGCTGACGGCGCCGATGTTAAACCTTCCCACAAAAACCGGCGCATCCGCATCGTCCGCCGGATTCATGCCGCCCCGCTCGTACCAGGGACTTAGGAAAGCCCGGCAGCCCATGGGACTTATCACTTTGCCGTACTGCTTATACATGCTGGCGATATAGCCTTTTCCCGTCAGGGACAGCCAGTCGGGATACATGGTCTTGGCCGAGCAGTCCACCCCGGCCTCAAACACATCCTCGCAGGGCTTTCCCGGCCCGTGGAGGTTCTCGTCGTAAAGAAACACAATCTTCGGAAACAGCACCGGCTTTTTATGCCCCTCTTTCCCCTGGCCGCCCATGTGGACTTTCAGAAGGGACAGATTGCACATTTTCTCAAAAGGCTCCGCGCCCAGGCCCATGGTCACGGTCACGAAGGGATAATCCCCACGGGAGGAACCCACGGTATTTAATTTATACTCGATTCCCTGCCATCCCTGGTCATAGTCCCGGCGCACCTTATCCCAGGCGTACTCCTTCGCCTTTTCTTCCTTGCCGTCCCAGTCCCCGTTGGCATATTTCAGAAATTCTTTATAATATTTGTCGTAGCTTTTCTGGGCGTAAGGCCCCAGAATCTTGTCCACTTCCGGCACGGTGAAGCCGCCGTACTGCTGGGCGGCTGTGCTTAAAATAATATCCCCCATCACATCGAAGGCCGTATCCAGCGTCTTCGGCTCGTTGTACCAGACATTTCCCATCTCAAAGCCGCCCTTTAGCACGCCGGCCACGTTAAACAGACAGCAGTTCATGGTGTCCAGCCGGGCCGACTGGTCGTGGATATAGATATAGCCGTCCTTGCATGCCTGCAGCTCGTTGCGGTTCATGAAAAACTTCCGGTAAAGCTCTTTGTTCAGTTCGTTGAAAATCAGGCTTCGCTTGGTAGCGACCAAAGCGCTGTCTGTGTTTGCGTTGCTTTTATCTCCAATATAGCGGATGGCTTGACTTTTGGTATAAACATCGTCCATCATATGGATGAAATCCAGCTTGTAATTCCGGTAGTCCCGATAGCTTTTGGCCACCGCGGGATTGACCTTCTCCAGCGCGCCCTCCACGATGTTGTGCATATCCTGAATGGGAATCTCGCTTTTTCCCAGAGACTCGGCCCGCTCCGTGGCGAATTTGCAGATGAATTCCGTTTCCTCCGGCGTAAAGGTATACAGGATACGGGCGGCGGACTTGTTCACCGCCGTCACGATTTTCTCCGCGTTAAATTCCTCCCGGGTGCCGTCTTTCTTGATAATACAAACCATCTTCCTCTTCTCCTGTCTATCCTTCCAGCGGATGCTGGTCTGTCAGTCTTTTCACAATCTCCCTGGCCTGTCCGATGTTGTCCGGGCTGTCCACCACCAGCGCAATGGCCTCGGCAATCTTGTCCATATCTTCCGCGTTCATGCCCCGAGCCGTCACCGCCGCCGTGCCCAGCCGGATGCCGCTGGTCACAAAAGGCGACTGGGAATCGTTGGGAATGGCGTTCTTATTGCAGGTAATATTGGCCTCGTCCAGCCATTTCTCCATCTGTTTGCCCGTCTTGCCCTTTTCGGCCAAATCTACCAGCATCAGATGATTCTCCGTCTTCCCAGACACAATCTTAACGCCTCTCTTTTTCAGTCCTTCGCACAGGGCCGCCGCGTTTTTCACCACGTCACGGGCGTATTCCTTATAGGCCGGCTGCAAGGCCTCCTTAAAACATACGGCCTTGGCCGCGATCACATGCATCAGCGGGCCGCCCTGGGTGCCTGGAAACACCGCTTTGTCCAGCTCGTGCTCTTCGGCAAATTCCTTGCTGCTTAAGATTAAGCCGCCTCTGGGCCCCCGCATGGTCTTATGGGTGGTGCTGGAAGTCACATGGGCATAAGGAATGGGGCTGGGATGGGCGCCGCCGGCAATCAGTCCCGCGATGTGGGCAATGTCCGCCATCAGGTACGCGCCCACTTTGTCGGCAATTTCCCGAAATTTCTTAAAATCTATGATTCGTCCGTACGCGCTGGCGCCTGCCACAATCAGCTTGGGCCGGTATTTAAAGGCCAGCTGTTCCACCTGTTCATAGTCCAAAACTCCATTGTCATCCGTCCCGTAGGAATATACCCGGAAAAAAGCGCCGGACATATTCGCCGGACTTCCATGGGTCAGGTGCCCGCCATGCGCCAAATCCATTCCCAGAATCGTATCTCCCGGACGCAGAAGCGCAAAATAAACCGCCATATTCGCCTGGGAACCGGAATGGGGCTGCACATTGGCGTACGTGCACTGGAACAATTCCTTCGCCCGCGCAATGGCCAGCCGCTCCACCTGATCCACGCAGTCACAACCGCCATAGAAACGATTTCCCGGATAGCCTTCCGCGTATTTATTGGTCAAGGCGCTTCCCATCGCGGACATAACCGCTTTGCTCACCCAGTTCTCGGAAGCGATCAGCTCCAGATGGGAATTCTGCCGATCCACCTCCGCCTGCATCAGGCTGGCGATTTCCGGGTCCACACTCTCAATATCGTGCATGGAATACATAAGCATTTCCTCCATAATCTTCACAAGCGTCCCCAAAACTCCGGGAACGCCCTCTAAAAAAACATACCCTGTGACATCTATCTACATTATATCTTGAACTCCTGCGTGCGTCAACCTTCTAAAAACAAATATCCGCGCTGGAAAAACATACGAACTTTTTCCACTTTTTGACAAATTTTTTTTCAAATAATGGGTTGTAATCCAAAGCCTTTTCTTATATAATATGTATAACTATTCAGGACTACGTCCTTCATAGCCACAAGTAATGCATAGACTCTTGTACCGGGATTTTCCAAAGTCCCGGTATGTGGCTATCGAATATGCACTCTTATTTTTTTCGTACATTTCCCTTTTTTATTTCCAGAATAAGACAACCTCGCCGATTTCGACGAACCCGCTTTTCTGCTTAGCGCCTCCTAAACAGCGTCCGGCCCCCACAGTCCCCTTTTCATTTGACAAAGACACGCACGCGGCTTATAATCGGTAAAGAAATGCTGTTAGAAATGGAGGCCAAAAGAAATGGCAAAGAAAGTTTACGCTGTCCGCAATGGGCGAAAACCCGGCATCTACCAGACCTGGGCGCAGTGCCAGGAACAGATTCGCGGCTTTTCCGGCGCTGTCTTCAAGGGATTCCCCACCCTTGCCCAGGCCGAAGAATATATGAAGCTGCCCGGCGGGGCGCAGAGTCCAAACGAACCGGCAGACAAGGACTCCGTTGAAACGGAGGCGGCGGCCTATGTGGACGGCAGCTACCAGGCGGCAACCCGGCAGTTTTCCTGCGGCGTGGTGATTTTTCACAATGGAAATGAAACCCGCCTGTCCCAGCTGTACAACGACCCGGACCTGGCCCAGATGCACAACGTGGCGGGCGAGCTGAAAGGCTCTGAGAAGGCCATCCAGTACTGCCTGGATCACCAGATTAAGAGCGTGACCATTTTCCACGATTACGAGGGAATCGCCAAGTGGTGCACTGGAGAATGGCAGGCCAAGAAAGCCGGAACCCAGGCGTACAAGGCTTTTTACGACCAGGCAAAAGAGCGCCTGGACATCCGCTTTGTGAAAGTCAAAGGGCACTCCGGCGATTTATACAACGACCTGGCGGACCAATTAGCCAGGGAAGCCATGCAAAACCACTGATTCAGCTCTTCGGAAGGTACAGGCCGAAGCTGCTCCCTTCCCCTTCCCGGGAATGCACTTTGATATAACCATTTTCCTTTTGCAGAATTTCCCGGGCAAGGTAGAGCCCGATGCCGATGCCGTCTTCCTGCTGCACCTGCGCGCTCCGGTAAAATCTGCCGAATATCTGCGCCTTTTCGGACTCCCGGATTCCGATTCCCCGATCCTGTACCGTTATGCACGCATAGAGTTCGAATTCCTTTCCCTCCACGTCGATCTGGCTGCCCGCCGGCGAATACTTCACCGCATTGTCCAGAATGTTTCCCAGCGCCTCGCTCGTCCATTTTAAATCGTATACGGCCTCGGCATGCTCCGGCAGACGGCAGACGATGGTTATCTGTTTATCGCTGGCCTTTGGCATAATTTCCTCCACAGCCCGCTTTGCCAGCAGACGAATGGACTGCCGCCTGGGCACAACCTCCAGCACGTCCGTCTCCAGACGGGACATTTTCACCAGGGCCTGCATGAGAAACTCCAGCTTTCTCGCCTGCGTGAGAATCTGCCGCGCCAATTCCTTGCCGCCTTCCGGCTCCGCCTGATCCTCCATTAGCTCTGCATATAAAAGGATGTTGCTGAGCGATGTCTTCGTCTGATGGGAAATGTCCGAAACCAGTTTCTTCATATTTTCCCGCTCCCGTTTCGCCTGTCCCAGGGATTTCTCCGAAATGGTCAGATACTGCTTCCAGCGGGATTCCAGCCTGGACAGCTCCGTTTCATCATAGCTGCTCTCCTCAAAAGTCCCATTTATCGCCGCTTCCAGCATCTCGTCCAGCCGCTTCATCGTTCTGGACGCCCGCCACTCAAACATCTTTTCTCCCCCACACATATCCCAGGCCATAGACCGTCTGAATGGGACACGCTTTCTCTTTGCTTTCTAATTTATGCCGGAGACGATTGACCGCCACTGAAAGCGCATTCTCGTCCACATAGTCTGCGCCATCCGTCCAGATTGCATCCACCAGGCGGTTTCTGGACAGAATCTGCCCCGGATGGGCCGTGAATAGCCGCAGCAGCTTCTGATCCGTTTTGCTCAAGACCACCTCAGCCCCGTCCGCCAAAAAAACCATCTCCTGAAAGCGAAACCAGTAGCGTTCATCCTGGTAATCCGACGCGGCCGCCGTCCCCGCCATCCGCTTCCTCGTGCGCTCCACCCTCGCCCGCAGCGCCATCAGGCTGAATGGTTTGGTGATATAGTCATCGGCCCCCAGCGAAAAGCCCGTGACCTCGTCCGTCTCCAGATCGTTGGCTGTCAGCATCAGCACCGGCTTTTGCGACTCCCTGCGGATTTCTTTCAGCAAATCATAGCCGCTGCCGTCGGGCAGATTGACATCTAGAATAACCAGATCAATCGCCTCCCGCTTCCAAAGCGCCCGGGCCTGGGAAAGCGTATACGCCGAATGAAAAGAAACGCCGTCCTCCCGCAGCGCCAGCGCAATTCCCTGGTTCAGACCCTTGTCGTCCTCTACGATTAATATCTGGTATGTTTTTTCAAAATCCGTTTTCTTCATGCAGACGCCCTCCTCTTGCGCCTCCCACACTTTTCTATGACAAAAAATATTGCATTTACTCTGTCTCAAATATTTACTGCTTTATTCCAAAAATCCTCTTTAAAATACTCTAAAAGAAACAGCGGCACGCAATTCAATATCCACAGCAAACGACCATTATTTATACAACACAGTTTTTGATAAAAATAAATTGCTTCCTGATCCAAATTATGTATGAAATATTCATATGTACATGAACTTTTATATGTGACCAATAAGCAAGCGCTTTTCTGGCTTGCATGGCACGCAATAAGCCATTGCCTTTCATTAAGACAATTATAATTATTAAAATCTGATTGCGAATTAAACCTGCCTTTATACTTGGACATCTCGTCCAATGAAAGAAATAAATTATTATATTTCTTTTCTTTTATATTTATCTCCTTAATAGATTCAATCATTGGATATGACACATATAATTTCCCAAATTCCGTTTCATTATTAAATGTTTTAAGCATTTCGCCCAATATATCCTTGTTCAAATTTTTTTTTGGAATATTGTTATTATGTCCATCATAATCGAAGAAAAGATATATTTCAGAAAAATCACTGGCCTTAAATCCATTTAAACGTTTCTTTGCAACCGGACTCATTTCTTTTAATACATTAACTACATCTGTATTAAATTCATCTTTTTTCATCCTTGCCCACAACATATAAATATTACCCTCTGCTGGGCAATTTAATATAAAAACATCTGTTTTTGAAGAGAAGAAAATACGAACCATATTATTTAACAAATTCTCCTCCGCTTTTACCCCTTCATAAATAAAAATAATCTTTTTCCTTTTATTGTTCATAAAAAGCCCCTGCCCTGTACATTTTCTGAATGTTATGCGCTTCTCTCAATGCCTTATCTGTCAAATTACAAAGTGGCTGAATTGTATTATTCTCTAAGATGAAATAACAGTCTGGACGCAGCAATTCATTTGAAATGACATCTGTATTATGCGAAGTAAAAACCACTTGAATATTTTTTTCTGACATTAATTTACGAATAATGGCAATTGATAAATCTGTATGATAAAATGCATCAAATTCATCAATGAAAATAAATGAATAATCTTCCCTTTGCATATACCATAAATACAAAAAAACCAACGCTCTTGTTCCACTTGACATTAATGGAGCAAACGCCACTTCTCTATCTCCTATTTTACAATAAATAGTTTTCCCCTCTCCTGTATCCTTTTCCAAAAGTTCAAATGAAAGGTGCGCCTCATGTAAAAATTTTTCTAAATTTTCAACCCCCTGTTCTAAATTACATATATCTTCAAACATATTTCCACAAGAATTATTAGTCCCTAGCGCTACAAAACGTTCTGTGCTACTGAACCAAAGCATTTGATTTACAAACTTCATAAACTTCCTGAAAATCTGACAGTCTTTATTCTCCTTGTCTAAAATAGTATTTGCATAAATATATTTAACAATTGAAATGGAATTTTGCCAATTGTCTAAATTTAGATTTTCTGAACCCTTTAAATGAACAAAACAAGAATTCTTATCACTAAAAATAACCTCTTTCCCATCAATTTTAACACTTTCTCGTATAATTCGTTTCATATCTTTTTTTTCATAAGAGTATTCCAGAATAGAAACATCAAACTTAAATTTATACGTAAAGGACACAATATCATCTTGATTATATAAGTTAGAATAAAACAAATTTGATCTTTCGGTTTTAGTGATTTTATCTGTTAAATGCACAATAATATCTATTATTGCTAATCCTAAATTTGTCTTGCCAGAGGCGTTATATCCAACAACCACAGAATCTTTAATTATTCCATTTTGAATCGCCTCTTGATTAAATGTATAGTTTTCACTTGTTTCTAATGAAAACCTTAATTTATCCCTAAAATTTTTATAATTTTTAACCGTAAACTCTGCCAACATTTTATTTTCCTCCATATATAGGCATAACCGCTTATGCCTATTTTTATACATTTTTTATGCCATGATTGCCGTCAAGCCTACCTCCCCGAACGATCCTTTTTAAATTTATTCTTCTCAATAGTCGATTCTGGCAAACGAATGTACCCTACAAATCTTTTCTCAATACTCCATCCAGCTAATTATTTCCTGCTCCAATTTTTTGTCTTCCCGGAGCATATATTCCATCACTTCGCTGTACTTATGCTGGCTAAGAAGCGTTTTTGCCTTTTGAATATCGTTTTTTTCCAAAGGTTTGGCATAAGCGTCGTATTTTTTCAGATAGGAAAGTTCCATGTGCAGCGGTTGAAAGGGAATTCCGGTTCCTCTTTTCAGATGTTCGATGATGTAAAAACCATCCGGATCTATGTCCCCAAAGTGGCGCCATTCGGTCCCTTTGTTCTCTTCGTAAATCCTGCATAACAATTTCTGCTTTAGCTGATTGTGATAGCCGCTTAAGAAAATATAGAAGGAATCTCCCTTTTCCAATCGGTTAAAGGAAGTTAAATTCTCTACCGTCACCACTTTGTCGTTTAAAATTTTTATGGCTTTTATACACGCGACCGTTTTCTCCGTAAAGGCCACCGGCATATGCGCATTTATTTTCAGTTTCTCCCCGTTTTCAAACAGAAATTTTGCGTCGCCTTTGAAATATATATAAGATGGATTTGACGCAACATGATACTCGCCTAATACAATCTTTTCCGCTGTTTTTTTGTCGTCCACGCCCATGAGCAGGCTGTCAAAATCACCGTAATCTTTTAGCAGCCCGCACACCTTACTGCGATATTTTCTCTCCCATAACTTACTGTCTCCCAGTACGGCAATGGACAGTTCCCGTTCCAGTATTTCTTCTTGATTTTCCAAAATAAAATTACACAGTCTCAGTATTTTTTCCGCCTCATCGGGGGCAAATTTTGCCTTTTTCCCTTCCGCCAAACGCTTGATCTGCTCCTGGCAAAAACGATCCAGCGCGGCGTGGCGCCCCAAATATTTTTTATACAGCTCGATTTGTTCTTCTTCCAAACGCCGTAATTCTTTTCTTCCCAGCAGACTATAGATTTCCTCCCACTTCTGGGGGTTGGCCTTCAGACTTTGGATCTCGCGATTTTTCCAATGGATGAAAAGGAGCTCTCTTTGTTCCAGTTCTATCATCTGGCTTTCAAAATCATGCACGTCGTCTACATTTACATAATCCGAATCATACTCCGAAAACACTTTTTCCGGCGGGACAAAAAACGTCTGCGTCACCTGATTTTCGCCGCGATAGGTTTTACTTTTCTCATAGCGGTCCACCAGTTTTTCAAGCGCCGCTTTCTGCCATTTCCTAAGCTTAAACTGCATTTCCTTTTACCAGCCCTTCCACCGCATCCGTGAATCTTCCCATGGTTACAAGGCTTACCGTTGATTCAATATGCGACCCGATGCTGTTTATTTTTTCTGGCGGGGCGGCGTAAAAAACCTGAAAAGAATTGTCCTCCAGATATTTCACCATCTGCTCGATGCGCTCCCTGGATAAAGCGGAAAACGCTTCGTCGATGAACGCGAGACGGGCGCAGCAGGCCTGCCTGGGATAGCATTGCAGCAGGCTGGCCGCCAGAATGATAAAATAGGGCGTCTGTTTTTCTCCATTGCTTGCGGAGCCCTGTTTTTTGGAAAGATCGGAAATGATTTCGCTGTCACCCTGCCTGCTGGCGATTTCCATGTCGTACGCAAAATATTTCCGGTAATCCGTGTATTCCCTCTCGTCTTCCTCATCCAGTATGATTTCCATAAATTCCTGAATATCCCGCTCCATTTCTTCGTCTTCCCTGGCGGAGTTCATATAGGCTTCCGAAAGCCCCATGTAATTGTCCAGTTTTCTGCAAATTCTGAAAAATATCGCGCGGTCCGGCCGTTCTTTCATCACGAATTTATAGGTGTCGCTGCCAAAGGGAAGCCGCTTTAATTCCCGGTTAATCGCCGCTATTTCCTCTTTTGCGTCGCGGATTGTCTCATTCATCTCCGCCACAAAATCGTTCATAAAAGCGCTCTCCAATTTCAGCGACTGCTCCTTTAGCCGCTGATGCGCTTCTTCGATTTTGATGTTCGCAATGTTCCGATACTCCTCTCTGTAAAAGGGAATGTACGCCGCGCCCCGCTTATGAATGTCAATTTCCGCCAACTTACAATAGCTAAGCTGCGCGTTCTCCATCTGTCGGAGGCATTCTTCCACTTCGCCGCGCAGATTGCGGACCGTCTTCGGCGTGATTACCTGCCAGCCTTCCTTTTTTGCCCGCAACTTTTCATATTCCTCCAGCATTGGCTTTTTCAATTCCAAATGAAGCAGAGATTTCTCCGAATACTCCCGCTTCTTTACAGTGATTTCTCCCGCTAAACTCTTCAGCGCGTCCCGGCACGTTTCCTGGTTCTTTTTGCAGCCGCCAATCTCCTCGGCCAGCAGTTCCTTCGCGCCTTCCAGCTTGCCGCATTCCTGCTCCGCGTTTTTTTGTTCCAGTAAAACCGCCATAAAATCCGGGTTTTCACTGATTTCCTTTATGTCGCCGCAGATTCGTTTTTTCTGATCCATAGCTTCCGCCAGCACAGACGCCGCGCCAAAATCATAGTTTTCCACATTCCAGTCAATTTGTTTTAACTCTTTCCGGTTCCGACAAACCCGCCCCAACTCTTTTTTTACAGATTCCCTTTCCAGCTCCTTATCCGTCTTGTCCTGCCCGGCCTTTAACAGCTGTAATTTAACAGCGTCCTGTCCCAGACAAAACTCTGTTTTTTTCATGTTCATATAAGAAACCGCATAGCTCTTTGCCAGCATTCCGTTCTGCATCAGCCCGCCTTTGGGGTATTCATGGAGCTCGTCCAAGGAACCGCACAGATGAATTCCGTTTAATAAATAATTGGCGTACCTTCTGGCGTAAATGTTTGGTATTTTCAGGATTTCGGCCGCGGAACCCGGCGTCGCCTTCATATCCGGCAGCTTATCCGAAATGACTACATTGGCCGCATGCAGGTTCTTTTGCTGGAGAATCTCCATGGCTTTATGGCAGTATTTCCCGTCCACAATAATATAAAACCGCTTTCTTCCCAAAAAAGTTTCAATGGCGGCGCGCCATTTCGCATCCCGCACTTCCTGCACCAGCTCCGCAAATATTTTAACCTCTGTATGTATCCCTTTTGTTTCTAATTCCTTCTGAATGATCTGTTTGGCCTCTTCAACCGCCTTCGGGAATACCATAATATTTGATTTTAAGCGTTTGATTTTTCGCTCCAATTCGTCGATTTCATTGTTTAATCCTCCGATTGCGTCGCTTAGATGCACCTCGCTTTTTTCAAATATTTTGTCCTGCGCTTCGACCATTTCTCCAAGGCGCGCAAATGCGCGGATAATCTCTTCTGCCTTAAAATCCCTCTCCGCCAAATGACACAGATATCTTTTATCGTCCGCCGGAATCATTAAAAATTCTTCGATCCACTTAAACAGTTCCGTGATTTTTATCTGTAATTTCTTTAATTTGGAAAGCTCTTCTTCGCTTTGCCGGATTTTCTCTTCCAGGTTTTCGCGCTGCTGATTCAGATGATCTAAGGTTGCCTGCATTCCTTTAAAGGCATCGTTATTCATGGCAATCTGATGGCGCCTTCTCGCCTCACGGCAGCGACTATCCAATTCCCCTTTTCGTTTTTCCAGGTCATGCAGCTTTTGCTGAAGCGTTGTTATCTGGAACCCCATCTCCTTTTTCTCTTCTTCTTTTTCCCGCAATTCCTGATAACAGAGCATTAATTCCCGGATGCGAAGGCTTCTCTGTTTGCTCTCGTATTCTGTGATTTTTCGCTCTGCTTCCTCCAGCTTGACTTTGCTGTCCCGCAGATTTTCATAGACTGCTTTTATTTCATCAAAACGCGTCCTCTGTTCCCGCAGCTCGTTCAGCGATTCTACTTTTCCCGGTTCCAGAACGCATTCCTGGATAAACTGGTCAATGTTATTCTCTGGATTAAACGCCATCATTTTTAGGAGCTTTGAGCGGTATTTCGTCACATCGCAGCGCAGGCCAAGCGCCCGCAGAATTTGTTCCACGCCTCTGTCCCTGCCTAAAAAATCCGCGGATTTCATCACCTGGCCGTTTACGGCTAATTTATTCTTCGGCGCAACCCATAAAAAATTTTTCTCTTTCCGGGTAAAATTCATTTGGTCAATCCTGGCATTTTTGCAGACAAACCAACTGCTTTTCGGCTTTGTCACGTGATCGGCGGACTCAATGCAGACGCCTGCCACCAGAAAACAGTTTTCCACCGGAGACCAGAACTCCATCGCGATATAGCTGATGACTTCTCCATCCCGCAGATATCTGGAAGCGCCATTGCTTTTCGTATCGCCTCTCACATATCCAAGCACCGTGCGGTCACGGTCCTTGGCCGCTTTGTTAAACTGTGTGTTTCCGGTGAGAAGATACGTGATCGCGTCAAGAATCGTGGACTTTCCGCTGCCGTTGACCCCCGTAAGCAGAGTGGAGCCTTTCAGATTTATGCAGAAATTCTGGAATCTGGCCCATTGCACAACCAGCAGCTTTGTGGCGGTTTTCCTATTCATCTGCATCGTTTTCCCCTTCATCCCTCTCAGCCTCCCCGTCTTTTTGAAGCATTCTCTTTTGCGTGTTTTCTGCAAATTTTGAAAATTCCTCCACATCAAGCGCAAATTGAAGGGAAGGATACAGACGTATCAGACAGTCGGCGTCGCCTATTTTCCCTTTTATCTCTACAAGACTGAATCTGGCAAACAGTCCCAAGATGTCTGTGATAAGTTTTTTGTTGTCGATGAGCTCTTTTACGCCGTATTTTTCCAGCTCAAAATTCAAATCCACCACGGAAATCAAAATAGACTGCGACAGGCTTCCCGAGCGAACCCGCTCGGCATATAGCGTCCAGAGGCAGCACAGCACGACGCTTTCAACCTTTCTTAAGGCAATCCGGTTGGACTGTATTTTCCCGGATTCGCCCAGATCCGCGCAGTTGCGCAGCATGACGACCCCATTGTCCCGGTCCACGATAATGTCAAATCCTATATAGGAAAAATATGCGGTAAAAGGTTCCGGTTTCTTGGACACAAAATAGTACGCTCTTTTATTTTCCTCGTCTTTGTCGCGCACAATAAACGTGGATTTCAGCAGACGCCTGCAGGATTTTTGAAACAAGTCCTTCTCGGCAGAGGTGTAATCGCTCCAGTACTCCTCCATATTCATTCTTTTTTCTCCTTCGTGATGTCAAACCTGCGCAGCAGCATTTGGTTTACTTCTAAATAGCCATCCAAAACCTCCACAGAATATCCATTTTCATCGCTGTACGCGACAGCCGACAGCGCGCAGAGTAAATCTCTTTTGCTCTGCATCGGCAAATCCTCCGAAGATATGCCTGCATTTTTGCCCATGACGCTTTCCAGATATTCTTTCATTTTTTCTTTCGCGTAGGGGTTATACGCTTCCTTTTCATGGGCAAGCCTCGCTTTTTCGATATCCGCTTCTGTCATTTCTTCCAGTTTAATCACCGTCTCTTTTTTGATCGCCTGCGGTTTTCTCGGATATCGAACGGAGCCGGCATCCATAAATTCATGTCTGTCCAACGTAAACAATCCCTGCATTTCTTCCGGAATCGTTTCCTTCCATCCGATGTCCTCCATTTCCCGGACAATATAGCGCAGCGTCTGTTCCACGTTCCCTCTCATATCCACGCCCCGGTTCCTTAAGAAACGCGCCCGGCCAATAGCAATCTGTAAATAGACGTTTATTTTATGCTTGATGTCCCGCATAATTCGGTCATAGTCTTCCGCAAGAAAACGCTTTGTCGCCTGAACCATATCCGTGACATATTCCTTTGCCTCGCTTTCTTCCAGCTCTTCTTCCAGCGCGCATCCAATCATTAACAGTTCATTGATTTCGGAATGGTTTAAAAAATCATCCAGTTTTGATTTGATAAAAAAACGGTAAATATGTATATTCTGCTGCTTTGTAAGCCGTGCGTATTCCCGTATAAAGCTCCCGTCGCAGTATTCCAGCAAATTCTCCGTCAGACTTTCCAGGCTCTCTTCCTTTACCATCCGCTCAATAATTTTCTTAATAAACGTCGCCAGTCTTTTTAAGGATTTCGACAGCAGCCGCGCATGGCGGTAAATATTTTTCAGACCGTTCACGTAAGGGTCCTGGCTCCATTGCTCCGTATTTTGCAAAATGTTGTATATGTTGAAAATATAGCTGGAAAACTCCTCCCGCTCCGGCATAATCAGCCTCTGCAAAAACTCCGCCAACAGGATTCCCGATTCCGTCATAATAATATTTTTTTCGTACGTGGCGTCATCGTTGTCTTCCTCCAGCCACCCAATATCCTTTGCGCAAAACTTGCGTATGATTCCATTTGCAATATCATTATAGTTTCTTTCTTCTTTGCGCGCGTCATCCGGCTCCAGAAAATGAATATGGTTTTCCAGCAAATAGGCGGCAAGCGCGTCCCGAATCCGGTTCCGCGCAATCCGGTAAGTAATTTCCCGCTCGTACTGTTCATAAATAACCAACAGGCAATCCGCGTAAATGCGATTATTGCTTCCACTGGACAGACAGTTGAAAAACCCGGAAGGAATGGCGTCAAATAAATTTTTCATCTGTTAAAAACCCCTTTTATCCGCTTGTATATCTAATATACAACTTTTACCTCTCTATGGATACCTTTTTTCCATAAAATAATGAAGAAAGCGAAAAGCCCTACGCCCCCCGCTTTCGCACCGGACCCGGCAAACGGCCCGCTCTTCTGTCTTCCTCCAGCTTTCCCATAACTTTTAAGCCCCCTTGTGTCAAGTTAATGACACGAACTTATTAAATATTTTTCTATAGCGTGAAACTATTTGTTAATTTGAAAAATATCCGATCTTGTCAAACAACTATCACAACTCTCGTTTTATTGGAAAGATTCCATAAGCTCTATCAGCATTCCATTCATCTCATAGAAAGAACATCTACCCTTTCTATTAATTTTTTACCATTACCGACACTCTCTTGAAGAGAAAAGGGCAGTTCCATTTTTAATCTGTTTCGGAGTCTTTTTCTGGTAATCGCATCTCCATTTGGATATTCAAGGACATATATGTACTGAACCGGTTTGCTTTTATCTAATAATCTCAGGTAATGCAAAGAATCATAAAATTTTCGCGTTATAATTGATATCTTCTTATCTTCCATTGGGCGAAAAGCATCAGAATTCTTTGCATTAGCAATACATACATTCTTATACTCCACCATAAAAATATGCGTAGCATTCTCAATCAAAAAATCCACGTCATTAATGTGTATTCCTGCATTATGATAATCTTCATGCATTCGATCCGTTGCCCATACAGCCGCCCCACAATCAATACTGTATACACCATTTTCTTCTATCAATAACTTCCCCACCGTCATTTCCTCACAACTCGTAGACTTCATCAAGCAATTTGTTATCCGCAGTCATAATGTGGTTATATTCAAGCTTGTCCATCCTGTCTGCTGATTGGCTATAAATTGCCTCGCTGCTATCATCCATCCCGGGAAATATCTTCTGCATTTCATCCGTAAACGAGTTACGGCTCTTATATAGATTATGAAACATCACCTGATCGGTGTC
>CAOJVE010000014.1 GCA_948444865.1 uncultured Lachnospiraceae bacterium | reverse complement strand
ACGCCCACATCGGCCTGGGCCAGGGCCGGCGCGTCGTTGATGCCGTCGCCCACCATCATCACCTGTCTGCCCTCTTCCTGAAGCTTTTGCACCACCGCGGCCTTATCGCCCGGCATAACCTGGGCCACCACATGGTCCACGTGCACCAGGGAACCGATGTAATCGGCTGTCTTCTGGTGATCGCCGGTGAGCATATAAACCTGAATCCCCAGCTTCTTAATGTGGTTGATGGCGTCCGCACTGTTTTCTTTTACGGTATCCGCCACGCTGATAAATCCTTCCAGGGTCTGATCCGCCACCACGTACATGGGCGTCTGACCCTTGGAAGCGGCGCTCTCCGACTCCGCCTCCAGAACCGATACGTCCACGCCCGCCGCGTCCATCATCCGGGCGTTGCCCACCAGAATGGTTTGGCCCTGGTATTGGGCGCGGATACCCTGACCGGTCACGCTCTGGAAATTTTCCGCCTTTTCAAGGGGAATTTCCTTCTCTGCGGCTTCCCGCACAATCGCCTGGCCCAGCGGATGCTCGGAGGGGACTTCGCAGGCGGCCGCAATCTCCAGAAGCTTTTCTTTGGGCAGGCTGCGGCTCACCACCCGCACCACCCGGGGCTGTCCCAAGGTGACGGTGCCCGTCTTATCCAACACCACCGTGTCCACCTTGTGGGCGATCTCCAAGGCCTCCCCGCTTTTGATCAAGATGCCGTGGGTGGCGCCCAGTCCCGTTCCCACCATAATGGCCGTGGGCGTGGCCAGCCCCAGCGCACAGGGGCAGGCGATTACCAGCACGGACACAAACACCGTGAGCACAAAGGCCAGTTCCTGCCCGGTCAGCGCCCAGACAATGGCCGCCAGCGCCGCGATCACAAGCACCGTGGGCACGAAATAGCCGGCCACCCGGTCCGCCATTTTTGAAATCGGGGCTTTGCGGCCCTGGGCGTCTTCCATCAGCTTAATGATTTTTGAAAGGGTGGTGTCGCTGCCTGTATGGGTAACCTCCACCTGCAGGGAGCCGTTGTAGTTTAAGCTTCCGCCGATGACCGGATCGTCCAGGTCTTTTTCCACAGGGATGCTCTCCCCGGTCAGCATGGATTCGTCCACGCTGCTGCTGCCGCCCACGACTTTCCCGTCCAGGGGAACCCGGCTGCCGGGCCGGATCAGCAAAATGTCCCCCACGGCCACCTCATCCAGCGCCACCTGCTCTTCCTTCCCGTCTCTTAGCCGCACCGCCGTATCCGGCGCAAGCTCCATCATTTTCCGGATGGCTTCTGAAGTTTTGCCCTTGCTCTTGCTCTCCATGTATTTGCCCAGCATGACCAGCGTCACCACCACGGCGGAAGACTCATAGTACAGATTGTGGACCGCCGAGGGCTGGGACGGAATCAGGATCGTCATGACCAGGCTGTAAATAAACGCGCTTCCCGTGCCGATGGCCACCAGGGAATCCATATTCGGATGGCCCCGGAAAAGCGTCTTAAAGCCCACGATGTAAAATTTCCGCCCGCAGATTAAAATGCACACGGTCAGAATCAGCTGGGTCAGCGCGAAGTTCAGCGGGTTATGATGCATATCGATGATGTCCGGCAAAGGCATGGGAATGGGAACCATATGGCCCATGGACACATACAGAAGCGGAATCGCCAGACAGATGGCGCCGATCAGCCTGCGCTTTGTCTTTTTGTGGTTTTCAACGGCCTCCTGTTCCTCCTCCTTGGCCTGCTCCTTTCCCTTGTCTTCCTCCTGGCTCGCCTCGAAACCAGCCCGCTCCACCCGGTCCATGATATCCTGCGGCGTGAGGGCTTTCTCCTCGTAGGTGATGGTCATCCGGTTGGTGGCCAGATTCACGTTGCTCTCAGACACCCCTTCCAGCTTCCTGGTGACCCGCTCCACCGCGCTGCTGCAGGATGCGCAGGTCATTCCCTTAATTATATACGTCTCCGTTACCATTATTTCGTCATCCTTTCAATCACCTGAATCAGCTCATTGATTTTCTCCTGTTTCGCCTTCTCGCCGCCCTCTTCAAAAGCCTGCGCCACGCAGCCCTCCATATGGGCGCGCAGAACTTCCTTCAGCGCTTTTTTGATCACCGCGCTGCTGGCCATCAGCTGGTTAGCGATATCCATACAATACTGATCTTCATCGATCATCTTCAGAACCCCATCCAGCTGGCCCTTGGCCGTCTTAATGAGACGGGTCACCTGCCCTTTATCCGCCTGCATGAACTCTCCCCCTTTCGGCTCCATATACCCCCACCCCCTATGGGAGTCATTGCAATTATTTTATAACTTTTTTCATTGCCTGTCAAGTCTTTATTGGGTATAATTAAATTCAAGCAGCATAAGGATATTATTCCTCCTCCATGGAAATTTATGAGAAGACGCAACCCATGTGAAACCATTTTAAAAAAGGAATCCAGCCATGAATAACAGCCGCATCAAACGCAGACTAAACGAAATCATCTATCAGATTGCCCGGTATCTGGAAATCCTGTTTTCCATGATTATCCTGCTGGTAATCGCCGTCTCCATCATTCCGCTGATGGACGACTTCATCCATATCTCCATCCCGAACATGGACCCGGACGTGTTCACGCAGTTTCTAAGCGACGCGCTCACGCTGGTGGTGGGCCTGGAATTTGTGAAAATGCTGTGCAAGCACACCGCGGAAACCCTGCTGGAAGTATTGATGTTCGCCACCGCGCGCCAGATGGTGGTGGAGCACCTGAACACCTTTCAGACCTTAATTGGCGTGACCGCCATCGCCGCCCTGTTCGCCACACAGAAATACCTGATTGTAAGGCCCGGCGATGGCCCTCGCAAAAAATAACTTTTCCGCCATACATCCCAATACAGGAAAAAAGTCTTCAATAAATCACGCGAAAAAGAAGATTTTTTCCTGTAAAAATCATCATTGAAGAATTTTTATGATCTGCAAAACCTGCTCCTTTGTCTGATCCGAGCAAATGCGCAGCTCCTGTAAAACCTCCTGCTCCAAAACAGATGTGGGCGTGAGATATTCCCCTGCAAGAATATAATCGACCGTCGTTTCAAGCGCGTTGCAAATATGAACAAGGGTTGTCAGCGATACTTTTACCCGGTTATTTTCTATATTGCTGATATAGCTTGTATTTACGTTTGCGGCATAGGCAACGTATTCCTGTGATAAATGCTTATCTATACGAATTTCCCTCAACTTTTTCCCAATTTTTTCAAAATTAATTTCTTTCATCTAATAAACAAAACCTTTCTAAAACAAAATATTACGGCCCAAAATCGGGGGGCGCACCGGCAATCCGTCATGCCTTTACCGGCCAGATGCGTTCATGTGAGTTATTATCAGGAAATATAATATATATTATTATATATTCCGATTATTTTAAAAAACAGGATTAATAAAGATGATTTTGCAAAGTTGAAAGGCGATTATTATTTCCATAAAAAACTCTGGAAAGAAGCTTTTGACTCCTACGCCTGCGCGTTCACAGGCACAAACAACGCTATTTTTCATTTGCAGATTCAACTTACGGTAAGAAATTTCCAGGAGGAGCTCCTGACGCATATGCGCCAATGGCATGGCCGAAAAGATGGGGACGAGGACGAATACCGCCTCGCATTGTCCGCATGGCTTCGTCTTTTTCCAAAATCCTCCGAACTCCTGTGCCTGTATATTGAAACTTATGAATCCGGCCCGCCGGAGCTTTTGCGGGAAAACATCATCTGCAGAATATGTTCCGACCCATCCAAAATTGATGAACGCGTATATAACTGCATCGCCGCCAAAATGGGCTGGGACATGCAAAACGCCAAATTTGAAATATTCGTCCGGTACGACCCGCAGGAAGCGGCACGCATGGACTGGCTGTTGGATAAACATCTGGACAAAAGCGTATCAATGCTATTTACCCTAAAGGAATCCAGAGACGAATATGTGGCCATCCGGTTAAAAAACCTTTCCAAAGCCGACTGAAAAAAATACATAACCCTTGCCAATGAGAAAAAAATCGATCTGGATTTCACATATAAATACAAACATTTTACAACAAAAACTTATATCGCGCTTTTTGTTCCGGCTGTATTTAAACACCTCCATAAAAGACGCGCAAAAAAAGGCGTTCATTTATGGAAAACGCTCGATAAAAGCCGTGCCCGTCGACCTTCTGCATACAAAAACAGAAGTTGAAATCAAAGGAAATACATTCCCCGTCATGGAACGCTACGACAAATATGCATCTATTTTCTTCGGAAAAACCTGAAAAAAAGATCGCTGGAAACGCCCCGAACGATCGTAGACGCCCAGTACGCGGACCGGGAATTTGAATGCGCCTTATTCCAAAACGACGACTTCTGGAACAGAAAAAACAGATGCAAAAAAATGCTGCTGAACTACAAACTATCGGGCCGGGAGTACGAATCCAGCTGGGAAATGGCCGGCTGCATTTACCGGGGCCTGCAGATGTATGCCTCCGATCCGAACTACCCGGCCGAGAGCCTCATCGAATTTCTTCAGACAGTCGATTACAATATGATCAACGGCTCCGGCGAACTGCTGGACAAAATCGCCCGCACAGAATATGCGCGGCAGCGGCTTTCATGCGAAACGGGCTATGTAATGGAACTGGGAAATCTGATCTGGGAAGAAAACAAAGAAATAACCGCCCATATACAAAACGCCCGCGATGACCAATATGCGCAGATCGCCCGTTTCATATGTTCCGACGAAGAATTGGGCGGGCATTACCGCCCGCAGGATTTAGAAAAACAACTGTTAGAGCGTAAAGCCGAAAAATTCGGCCGCAACAAAATACTTCTCCTGGACGGCGAGATTGTCCGCCACATAGCCACTTATGCCGAGACAGACGAAGCCGCCATCCATGCATAAAAACAGCGCGCGAACCGTTCGACCAGAAAGCCGGCCCGGCGCGCCGCAAAAAGGAGGACAGACCCTTTTCGTCTGCCCTCCTTTTTTCTATTTTCCTACTCCTCCACAGGTTCCGCCGGCACGAACACGCGGCTGCTTCCGTGAGGACTCAGCGGCGTTTCCGCCCTCCCCTTGGCTTCCTGGCAAAGCTGCATCTGGGAATTTACCGGAGCCTTGCCCCGGCGGTCCATCTTCTCGTACTGGCCGTCCCCCTGAAGGATATGGGCTTTCATGTTATCCTGGAATTCAATGTCCAGCACATGGATGATTTCTTTCTTAATCTGCCCATCCTCCACCGGGAACACAATCTCCACCCGGCGGTCCAAGTTGCGGGTCATCCAGTCGGCGCTTCCCATGAACACGTCCTCGGCGCCGTTGTTATAGAAATAGAAAATGCGGCTGTGCTCCAGGAAATCCCCCACAATGGAGCGCACGTGGATGTTCTCGCTAACTCCGGGAATCCCCACCTTCAGACAGCAGATGCCCCGCACCAAAAGGTCGATTTTCACTCCGGCGGCGGAAGCTTTGTATAGGGCCTCCATAATGTCCGGGTCGCACAGGGAATTGATTTTCGCAATGATATGCGCGGGCGTGCCGTTTTCGGCGTGCTCCCGCTCGGTCTGGATCATCCGCAGGAAACGCTTCTTCATCCACAGCGGCGCCATAATCAGCTTGTGCCAGGATTTCGGCTCGGAATAGCCGGAGAGCATGTTGAACACCGCCGTGGCGTCTTCCCCGAACCGGGCGTCGCAGGTGAATATGCCGCAGTCGGTGTACAGCCGGGCCGTGCTGTCGTTGTAATTTCCGGTGCCCAGGTGCACATACCGGCGGATGCCCGTCTCCTCCCGGCGCACCACCAGGGTAATCTTACTGTGGGTCTTTAAGCCCACCAGACCGTAGATGACATGGCATCCGGCCTTTTCCAGCATCTTGGCCCACACAATGTTATTTTCCTCGTCAAAACGCGCTTTTAATTCCACCAGCACCGACACCTGTTTTCCGTTCTCGGCCGCTTTGGCCAGCGCCGCGATGATGGGGGAATTGCCGCTGACGCGGTAAAGGGTCTGCTTGATGGCCAGCACGTCCGGGTCCTTGGCCGCCTGGCGCACGAAATCCACCACCGGATCGAAGCTCATGTAGGGATGATGCAGGAACACATCCTGCTTCTGAATCACATCGAACACGCTGTCCTTGTCGATAAATTCCTGCACCGGCGCGGGATGGTGGGACGGCGCCTTGAACTCGTCAAAGCCTTCCATGCCGTACATTTTCATAAGGAACGTCAGATCCAACGGCCCCTGGATGTAGAAAATATCCTCTTCCTTGCTGTTGAACTCGGATTTCAGGATTTTCAGAAGCCGCTTGTCGATCTTCTCCTCCACTTCCAGGCGGATGACCTCGCCCCACTGGCGCTTCTTCAACTGCTTCTGAATCTCTTTTAATAAATCCTCCGCCTCGTCCTCGTCGATGCTCAAATCCGCGTTTCGCATAATCCGGTAGGGATGGGCGCACACCACGTCATAGCTTAGGAACAGCTTGCCGATGTTGCGCTCGATGACTTCCTCCAGCAGAATCACCGCTTTCTCCCCATCTTCGGTATCCGGCAACTGAATCAGCCGGGGCAGCACCGAGGGCACCTGCACCGTGGCGAACTCCAGAACTTCTTTTCCCTTCTTCCGGTCCTTTTTGGAAATCAGGGCACCGATGTTTAAGGATTTATTGCGAATCAGCGGGAACGGCCGGGAGGAATCCATGGCCATGGGCGTCACCACCGGGTAAATATTTTCCTCAAAATACGCGTCCACATACTTTTCCTGCTCTTTGCTCAGCTCTTCGTGCTCGCTGATTAATGACAGCCCCGCCTTCTTTTTAAGCGCGGGAAATATGGAGCGGTTGTACGTGCTGTATTGAAGCTGCACCAGCTCGTGGGTGTCTTCGCTGATTTTTTTCAGCTGCTCTTTGGGCGTCAGCCCGGCAATGTCCAGCTTGGTATACTGGGCGTGGACCTGATCCTTTAAGGAGGCCACCCGCACCATGAAGAACTCGTCCAGATTAGAAGAGGTAATGCTTAAGAATTTCAGCCGCTCAAACAGGGGGATGGTCTTATCCCTGGCCTCGCTGAGCACACGCCGGTTAAATAACAGCCAGCTCAACTCCCGATTCACATAATATTCCGGTTTTCTGTAATTTTTCTCTTCCATAACTTCTCTCCTATGCCTGTTTCTTTCTGCG
The DNA here is from genome assembly GCA_948444865.1 of uncultured Lachnospiraceae bacterium. Taxonomy (GTDB): domain Bacteria; phylum Bacillota; class Clostridia; order Lachnospirales; family Lachnospiraceae; genus MGBC164599. Next base: position 20,925 of record CAOJVE010000014.1, on the reverse strand, counting down.
CAGCCGTATGCGCACGCCAAAAACTTCTTCAAAAAAAGCCGCCTTTTCCTTCAAAAGCCCTTTCTCCAGGCCAATGTCCCGGTCGGAATCCAACGTCAACACCAGCTGATTGTCTTTTAACAGAGGCCGCAGATCCCGTATCTTCTGGTAATGGCTCCGGTCCAGAGCATTAGCCACCCGGTGGATGGCGGTCAGCTTAGCAATCACATGATAGCATTCCTTGTCCGCCCCGATTTCCCGGCTGATTTCCTCGAAGTAACCGAACTCCTGGGTGTTATAGCGCACCACGCTGGCGATAATCTGGCGCTCCTCGTGGGAAAGCCCGATAATCTCCGTGGACATGATAATGTGAAAAGAATTGTCCGCCACGTCGCACATGCTGATGTATTTTCCACACTCGTGAAGGATGGCCGCAATCCGCAGAAGCAGCCGCTCCCGGGCGCCCAGACCGTGGACTTTCTTCATGCTGTCGAAGATTCTCAGGGCGATTTTCGCCACCGCCTGGGTGTGCCGCTTGCTGGCCGAATACCGGGAGGCGATGTTCTCGGCCGCCACCACAATGTCGTTTTCAAAATTATGTTTGCTGTCGATGAAGCCATGGCTCTCCCCATAGTCGTAGGCGATTCCGTCCCCCAGCAAAGTGCCGGGCACCCACATGGCCTCTGTCTGGAAAATGTCCACAAAGTTTTTGTAAATAACCGCTGTGGGCACAATCAGGGACGCGTATTCCACCGGAACCCCCATGTGCATGGCGATTTCCTCCGGCGAACGGCTGACGATCCGCTGGTACATGCGGTTGAACTGCTCCCGGGTGATGGTTTTTTCCTGCGCCTCCCCGTGGAAGATGGTGTCGGTGAAGAAATCCCCCAGGAAAATCACATGCTTCACTTCCCGGTTCACCAGGTAAAGCTTCTGGAAGGTCAGAAGCTCATTGTGAATAAATTCCTCCACCAGCTTTTCGTAATGGATGGTCTCCTTCTCCAGCGCCTGCAGACGCTCCCGGATGCGCAGATTTCCCAGTTTGATGTTCTGGGTGGTCACAAGCGCGTCCTTGTCAAACAGGGACACCTGCATGCTGCCGCCGCCCACGTCCACGATGGCGGTGCTTTTTTTAATCATCTTCTGGAAATCATTTTCCAGGGCGGCGATGGACTTGTACCCTAAGAACCGCTGCTCGGAGTTGCTTAAGATGGAAATCTGAAGCCCGGTTTTCTGCTTCACCCGCTCAATGGCCATGTGGGCGTTTTTGGCCTCCCGAAAGGGGCTGGTGCCGTAGGCCCGGTACGCGTCCACCCGGTAACCGTCCATGATCTCCTTGTAATTTTTCAAAACCACACACAGCTCATCCAGCATCTGGGCGCTGAACCGCCGGCTTCCGTACACATCCTTTCCCAGTTCCAGGCGGTAACGGATGGTGTCAATCTCTCTTACTTTGTATTTCTTGGAAAGCTCGAAAATCTTCATGCCCACTTCATAGGAACCAACATCGATTGCGGCAAAAGTGGTTATTGACATAGTGTTTCTTTCCTCCTCTCTATTTCTTCTATAACTAGATAATTGCGAAACTGTCATCGCATGTTCCGAGTTTGGTTGACAAAAGGGACGTTTCGCAATCGCATATTTTCTATACTTAGATGATTGTGAAACAGTCATTTCCTCTGTCCCAGCAGATAATCAATAAACTGCTGGGCCGTTCGGCCCGTCAGGCCCCCGTGGTGCAGTTCCCACTGGTTGGCCGCCAGCAAAAGCTCATCCTCCGGCATGTCCAGATGATGCCTTTGGGCCAATACGGTGACAATGTTCTGAAATTCTTTCTTGTTGGGCGCGCAGAAAAATATGGTCACCCCGAAGCGGTACACCAGGGACAATTTCTCCTGAACCGTGTCCGAAGCGTGCAAATCCTCCCGGCGGCCTTCCTCTTTGTCGCTGAAATTTTCCCGAATCAGATGGCGGCGGTTGGAGGTGGCGTAAATCAGCACGTTTTCGGGTTTCTTCTCCAAGCCCCCCTCAATCACCGCTTTCAGATATTTATACTCAACTTCAAATTCCTCAAAAGACAAATCATCCATATAAATGATAAATTTGTAATTCCGGTTCTTAATCTGGGAGATCACCGCGTTTAAATCCTGGAACTGATGCTTATAGACCTCGATGATCCGCAGGCCCCGGTCGTAATACTGGTTCAAAATCGCCTTAACGCTGGAGGATTTTCCGGTGCCCGCGTCCCCGAACAGAAGGCAGTTGTTGGCCTTACGCCCTTCCACGAAAGCCTCCGTGTTGTCAATCAATTTCTTCTTGGCCGCCTCGTAGCCCACCAAGTCATCCAGATGCACGTGGGCGATGTTGGCAATGGGCACAATCACCGCCTGCCCTTCCCGGTCATGGTCCACCCGGAAAGCCTTGTGAAGCCCCAGCCGTCCCACGCCGAAATCCCGGTAAAACTCTATCATATCCGCCATGAATGCATCCGCGTCGGGAGCTTTCGCCAGTTTCCGGCTCAAGTCGCAGATCCGATCCCGGATGCGCTCATTAAACAGCCGCCGGCCCTCTCCCGCGCTTTGATAATCGGACAACAGCTTGCCGTAGCCACAGCCAAACCGCCGGTCAAAGTTTTCCAAATCATAATCATACAGTTCTTTGAATATGACAAAATCACCGCGGGCAATCTCATTTATGCTTCCCTTGGCCGGACCCACGATTTCACATGCCATGCTAAAAGCGTTCTCCTGGCTGACCAGCAAAAAAGTCAGATAATTATGCCACAAGTTCCCGGAAAACCCATAAGCCCCCGCCAGCTCCACAAGGCCATGCACACTGTCATAAAAAAGCTTCTTCTCCTCACATCCGTTCATCAGCCGGGACATATCCCGCAAAATCCGCCCTTGCTGAAAATCCCGGTATAAAACACATTCCTCTATTCTGGCCATTTACCCTTTCCCATCCTTATTCCCCTGCGCTTCCGCAAAAATCACAGGTTCCCAGGCGGAAGCGCCTGCGTAACGGCGTTCTAAGCGCCCGAACCCCACATGAATTACATCGTCTTGCCAAAAACTGCGAAAACTCAGGTTATTATACAAAACATTTGCCCATTTTCACTGTCAGAGTTCGGCCGAAAACAAACAAAAAAGGAGCATATCCAAAACGGTCGGCCAAACTCGTGAAAACGGAACAACCTAGTAATTTCCAAAGACGCGCACCTGACTGGCTTCCTGGCGAATGCCCCGCAGCGCGTTTTTCACCGCACTCTGTTCCAGATTCCCCTCAAAATCTATGAAAAACCGATATTCCCAGTTCCTTCCCGGGATGGGACGCGACTCGATTTTGGTCATGTTCAGCCCATTGTAGATAAAGTGGGACAGCATATTGTAAAGGGTTCCGCTTTTATGGGGAAGCTCGAAGCAAATGCTGATTTTGTTGGCGCCCTGGACATATTCCTGTTTCCCGCTTACGATGATGAACCGGGTGGAATTGCTCTGGTTGTAGTATATGTTGTCCGCCAGCGCTTTCAGTCCGTAAAATTCCGCCGCTGCCCGGCTGGCGATGGCTCCCTGATGGATGTCGCCGTCTTCTTTCACCTTCTTGGCGGACACAGCCGTATTCCCCATCTCTCTTGTGTCCCACTGGGGATGCTGCTCCAGAAACGTCTTGCACTGCATCAGCGCCTGGGGATGGGAATAAACCACCTGGATGTCCTCCAGCGACGCGTCGGACAGCCCCAGCAAATTATGCTCGCATCGGATAATCTGTTCCCCCACTATGTACAGATTATAGTCCACCAGCAAGTCATAGATCTCCGCTACAATGCCGGCTGTGGAATTTTCAATAGGCAAAACGGCATAATTCGATTTATCTTTTGCAATGCAGTCCATAGCGTCCTTCCAGGTCTGCACATGGCTGCTCTGAATATCGTCGCCAAAAAATTCCCGCATGGCCGCATGGCTGTACGCGCCTTCCACCCCCTGGAAGACCACGCGGGCCTGCCGACCGCACAATTTAGGAACAACTGTATAGGCTTTTTCTTCCTCCACGCCGTGTTCCGTGAGAAGCTGATACTGCAGCTTCCGGCTCATGGACATAATCTGCTGAAACAGCTCCTCCGTTCCTGTGGCGTTAAAAGGCGTGTGCGCCAGCTCTTTCACCTTCTTTAGCTTGTCCGCCTCCCGTTCCTTATCAAACACCGGTTTTCCCGTGCGGATTTTAAAATCCGCCACCTGGCGGCTGACCTCCATGCGCTCTTCAAAGAGGCAAATCATCTGTCTGTCAATTTCGTCTATTTTATCCCGCAATTCTAATAAATCTGCCATTGTCTCCATCTCCTTTGTCTGTAAAAAAGAATGCTGCGGAGGGCTTTTCATCTCAAAGTGAAAAAACCGCTGATTTCCCCCAAAAAAGACAGGGAGCCAAACACTGCCACTACGCCGTCCGCGCCCGCCCTCTCCAGGGCTAATGCCGCCGCCTCCCCCAAAGAGGACGCCGCCGTCACCCGCGGATGAAATTCCCGCACTGCTCGCGCCAGCTCATCCGCCGGAAGCGCTCGAGGATTCTTCGGCGTCTCCACGGTGAGAATCTCATAAGCCAACGGCGCCATGATGGAAGCCACCTGCCTATAATCCTTGTCCCGAAACATCCCCATGACATAGACCAATTTTTTTCCCGCAAAGCATTTCTCAAGGGAAGCCGCCAGCTGCCGGGCCGCCTGGGGATTGTGAGCGCCGTCCAGAATCACCGCCGGATTCTCCCGAAGAAGCGTAAACCTTCCGGGCCACGAAGCCCGGACGATTCCCTCCTGCATCTGCTCCCGGCTCATGGGAAATCCCATCTCCCCCAGCGCTTCCAACGCCTTCACGGCCACCGCCGCATTTTCCGCCTGGCACAGACCGGACAGACGGGTGTCGTAAGTATTTCCCTCAAAAGAAAATCGCTGTCCATGCAGATCCTGGCTGATCATCCGGGCGTTCCTATAATCCACCCAAGTGCAGGGAACCCCTTTTTCGGCGCAGGCACGCGCAATTTCCCGGGCGGCGTCCGGCTCCTGCATCGTGGACACCGCGCGGCATCCCGGTTTGACAATGCCCGCCTTGCACCGGGCGATTTCCTCCAGGGAGTTTCCCAGCGCGTCCATATGGTCCAGACTGATGGAGGTGAGAATGGCCACTTTCGTATTGGTCACCAGATTGGTGGCGTCCGTCTCCCCGCCCATGCCCGTCTCCAGCGCCACAATCTGGCAGCCTTTTCGCCGAAAGTGCAAAAAAGCCGCCGCCGTCTCCATCTCGAAAGGCGTCGGATGGGGAAATCCTTCCCGCGCCATAGCGTCCGCCGCCTCCGCCACCGGGGTGAACGCGGCGGCAAACTCCTCCTGACTGATGATTTCGCCGTCCACTTCTATGATCTCCCGGTATTCAAATATAGCCGGGGACGTGTACCGCCCGGTGCGGTATCCCGCGTTTCTCAAAGCGCTGGCCACGTAAGCCAGAACAGAGCCCTTCCCATTGGTGCCGGCGGCGTGGACAAAGGCCAGCTCCTCCTGGGGGTTCCCCAGACGCTTCATCAGCTTTTGCATGCCGGAAAGCCCCAGCACACGGCCCAGGCTTTGGGCGTCTTCTATATATTTTCTGCATTCTGCGTAATTCATTTTTCTGCCTTGCCTTCCATAGTATGAAATTGTTTTCCTCTGTTTCTAATTATACACAGGAAGCCGGAAAAATACAAGAAGCGGCGCCGGAATTAAGTTTCCGCGCCGCCTATTTTCTCATTCCTTCTCCTCAAATGCCCAGCCGGGCAAAATCAATCCAAAAATCCGGGTAAATGCCCGCTTTCACCGATTCGCCAAATGAATACTCCAGCGTATCCTCCTCCTGAAAATTATATACCAGCACGCGGCTTTTCTCCGAGTCCACAATCCAATACTCCCGGACGCCTTTTGGCAAGTTATAAATATCCTGTATCGTATATAAATTTCGCTGCGGCTCTGCCATATGCATCACGCCCTTTCTTTTTATCTGAAACAACCATCAGCGACTGCAAAACGCTCTTTACGAAATGGATGTCACGCAGCTATATATCCAGAAAATAACATACATAATTTGAAAACGCAAGATGTATTTTTTTCCCAATATGGGAAACAGCTATCTAAAAAAGGAAGTTTTTCAATATGAAAAATAAGTTCTTAGTATGCGGGAGCATCGGCTGGTGCATGGAAATTTTCTGGACGGGACTCCACTGTCTGGGGCAGCGGGACTTTACGCTGATGGGGCACTCTTCTATCTGGATGTTTCCCATCTACGGCATGGCGGCCGTCATCGGACCGGTGTCCAAACGCCTGAAGGATTTCCCGGCGCTGTGGCGGGGGAGCATTTACACGGTGGGCATTTACTTCATGGAATTCACCACCGGCTCCGTGCTGTCCTGGCTTAAGATCTGCCCCTGGGATTACAGCCAGGCGGCGCTGAACTACAAAGGGTTGATCCGCTTCGATTACGCGCCGTTATGGTTCATGGCCGGCCTTTTCTTCGAGAAAATTCTTTCGGATAATTCTTGAAAAAATCTTCCAGCTGTTGTATGATAATTAGTGACTATTCAGCAGATAGCCGCCTAAATTTTCACTCATAATTATAAATATACAGAATAATTATGAAAGTTATATTCTATCATGTCAGGAGGTAATTCATGAATCATATTATAAGCCCATTGGATCTGTCCGTCGAAGAGTTGGACAAACTTCTGGACCTGGCAAACGACATCGAGCGCAACCCGGAGAAGTACGCCCACGCCTGCGAGGGCAAGCGTCTGGCTTCCCTGTTTTACGAGCCCAGCACCCGGACCCGTTTAAGCTTTGAAGCCGCGATGATGAATCTGGGCGGCAAGGTGTTGGGATTCTCCGACGGCGGCTCCAGCTCCGCCACCAAAGGGGAGAGCGTTTCCGACACTATCCGCGTGGTTTCCTGCTATGCGGACATCGCCGCCATACGCCATCCCAAAGAAGGCGCGGCCCTGGTGGCTTCCATGGCTTCCCAGATCCCGGTCATCAACGCCGGGGACGGCGGACACCAGCACCCCACCCAGACTCTGACAGACCTGCTTACCATCCGCTCCTTAAAAGGACGGCTTGACAACCTCACCATCGGCTTATGCGGCGACCTGAAGTTCGGCCGCACCGTCCACTCCCTCATCGACGCGCTGGCCCGTTATGAGAACGTAAACTTTATACTGATTTCCCCGGAAGAACTGCGGGTTCCCGGCTACATCCGGGACGGCGTGCTCCAGAAGACGAACGTCTCCTACCGGGAGGTGGTGCGCCTGGAAGATGCCCTGGCGGAGCTGGATCTGCTCTACATGACCCGCGTGCAAAAAGAGCGCTTCTTCAACGAAGAAGACTATATACGCATGAAGGACTTCTACATACTGGACGAGGCCAAGATGAAGCTAGCCAGCCCAGATATGTTGGTTCTCCACCCGCTGCCCCGCGTGAACGAAATAGCCGTGGAAGTGGATAAAGATCCCCGCGCCGCCTATTTCAAACAAGCGCAGTACGGCGTGTACGTGCGTATGGCCCTGATACTGACGTTACTGGAAATTGCGTAAAGGATAAGGAGATTTCGTATGTTAAATGTGGGACAGATTTACGAAGGATTTGTATTGGATCACATCAAGGCTGGAAAGAGCATGACCATCTACCATGACCTGGGCCTGGACAAACTGGACTGCACCGTGGCCATCATCAAAAACGCCCGCAGCAATAAGATGGGAAAGAAAGACATTCTCAAAGTAGAATGCGATATCGACACGCTGGATCTGGATATCCTGGGCTTCATCGACCACAACATCACCGTCAATATCATTAAAGACGCCCAAATCGTGGAAAAAAAGAAACTGAAACTTCCGCAGAAAATCGAAAATGTCATTCACTGCAGAAACCCCCGCTGCATTACCTCCATCGAACACGGACTTCGGCAGATCTTCCTGCTGACGGATGAAAAGAACGAAATATACCGCTGTAAATACTGCGAAGGAAAGTACAACAAGTCATAATCCCTCCCCGATATCCAAAGAACGGCCTGGACGAAAAACGCTTTTTCGTTTTTCTCCGGGCCTTTTCTTTGCATTTCCCGCCGGATCTGGTCGTGGAAGTTCTCTCCCCCAGCTCCGCCAAAAAGGACCGCGGTTACAAAAAAGACCTGTATGAAAAAACAGGCGTCCAGGAATACTGGATCGTGGAACCCGCGCTGCGATCCATCGAAACCTACCTGCTTACAGACGGAAAATACAGGCTGAATGACATATACGCCTTATTTACTGTAAAATTTCCTATACGATGAAAGGGAGTATTGCCAAACATTACGTTCGGTCAATACTCCCTTTTTCATATGCTTACGTTTTTATTTCTTCTTTTTCCTGTAATATCCAAACGCCCCGATGCCCGCTGCGCCCAGTACAAGCAATGCCACATAAACAGCGATCGGCGTATCGTCAGACGTTTTCGCTCCGTTGGAGCTGATGAATCTGGCATTGTTGGCCGATGTGGTTCTGGCCGCTGTGCCTGTGATCTGTGTTGTAGCGCCGGGAGTAGTCGTCGCCGGCGTAACGGTTGTGCTTCCCGCAGCTCCTCCGGTGGTTCCAGACGCTCCTGGCGTTGCGTTTGAAGACGGCGTGTCGCCGCCCTGGGTATCGGAGGCTTTGTCGATAATCACCACATAATCCGACGCATGGTTGAAATCGTAGCGTCCGATTCCATCATCTGTAATCCGGTTTTTATCCATCTGCTCTAAGCGTCCCCGGGTGGGATTGTAGTAATACAGGGTTGAATTCACGCCCGCAAACTCATCCGCAAACGGAACGCGCAGCGTAGCGATAAATCCAAATTCGCCGCTGTAAGCGAGATGGAGCTGTACAGCCGTTTTCCCTTTCACATAGGGATCAATCACGTCGGAAGGAATATTGTCGGTGTACATGGTCAGCGCCATGTTGATGTCTTTTAACGTGCTGGCCGTGATGTCTTCGCCCCGGATGGTCCAGGTGATTCCATCGCCCATCTGCAGAACCAGAGAAACCTCTCTCCCCTGCAATGTCTCCAGTACGGAAGCGGGCAAAGTTTCCGTGCCATTCATCACTACCGGAATTTCAGTGCCGGATGACGCGTTATTTATGGCCTGGATAATGTCGCCCCAGCCAACTTTGGAATCGTCGTTGGCAACGTATGGCGCGCGTGGAATGGTTTCCACCTCCGTATAACCGCACACGCTGCAGACTCTCTGGCGTTCGCCCATCTCTTCTTTGGTGGGTTCCACGGTAATCGACCAGTCTCCCCAGGTATGCTTCGCGCACTGCACCAGCACTTCCAGCTCTACTTCCCGGTTGCCGTACTGATTCGGGTCTGGATTGTAGTAAGCTGGGTAGCTATGTCTTCCCACTGTCTCCATTACGGTAGACGGATCTTTCCATGTGAAACCGTTGCCGATATATACGGAACTCAATTTCTTTCCTTCAATGCCGGTCAGATCCTTGGGAACGTTCTCCTCATCGTATGGCGCCAGGGCTTTCACAATGTTTCCTTTGCCTGTAATCTCCCCGTTGGCCAACGTATAATTCTTCGCGCTGTCGCCGGACAGGGTGACAGTCGCTGTAACTTTCTTGTCTTTTCCAACGCTTGGCGATTCAAATTGCGCTTTGTATGTATAGCTTACGTCGTCCACCGCGCCTTTGAAAGTAGCCGTAATGGTCGCGTCGGTGGTGTCGTCGTACACCTTATCCGCCACAGAAATAGATTCCAGTTCGATATCTTTTGGCGTGATGCTTGCCGTCGCAGTGGCTGAGCTGCCTGCCGCCGTATAGTTGGCCGCGTCGTCTCCAGATATCTCAATGTCTTTGGAGGTGACTGGCTTGTTGGTTCCTACATTTTTGTCGGCGAATTCACCGGTGCCGGTTACGATCACTTTGTCACCCGGAAGCGGATTTGCAGTCATAACCACTTCCGCGTCCGTCGTTCCGTCATAGACTTTATCCGAAGCGGTCATTTGCAGCTCTAACGTCCGAGGCTGGATCGTTCCTTTTACATCGCTGCTGTTCGGCCACCTTACATCGTAATAAGCCAGGTCTGCCCCTTCTTCTTTCTTATTCTTAAGAGTTACCGCTTTGTCTTCGCCCACTTCTTTGTCAGCAAAGCTCACGTCTACCGTGGCGGTCACGACATCATTGTTGATAAGTCCTGAAAGCCCTACTGTGGCTTCACCATCCGTTGTGCCGTCGTACTGCTTGGGCGTCACATTAACCTCTGCGTTCACTTTTCTCTTTCCGATCGGCCCCACCTTTGCAGAATTATCCACGCCGGTAATGCCGTCCACGACCGCCTTGACCTGAATAGTCTTTCTTATATCCTCTTTTTTAATCTCGTATGTGTTGCCGATGTTATCAATCGCGCCGCCATCCGCATAACTCCACTGGAAGGTGATCAAAGACGGATCAATCGCGTCTGAATTTACACTGGCCCTTATCAATTCTCCATACTGGGCTTCCCCTTCTATTTCCACCTTCAATTCAGATTTACTGATAAAACTCTCCTCATTGGTCAGCGGAGGATTGCTGGCTAAGTAAGTGTCTGTCTGTTTTGCGCGTACTTTCAAGTTTCCCTTAAATATTGTCACATCTCCCACATAAATCACAAAGGTATTGGAGCCTCCGGCAAACGGCACATCCTGCCATTCCCCGTCATTGATACTGTATTCGTATGTGACATTTCCCAAGCCCTGGAAGGTAAATGTATCCGCTGCGTCATCCACAACGCCGTCATGAGGCGCATTGTCCGCCGGGCAGACGCCACGCTGTACAGGACCTACTTCCTCCGCGATCGTAGACAGCACCGCTGTGTTATCTCCTCTTACACGGCAAATAATGTAGTGGTCCACATCATCCCCCTGCACTACATATGTAGGCGCATCCACCGCTCCCGGAATCAGTGATTCTGTCCTTGAGTCTTTGGGCAAACGCCACCAACTATAGTGCAACGTACCTGGATCTATAATGTCTGGATTTACCGTGGCTGTTATTGTGTCCCCGATTGCCACTTCCCCTCTTTTTTCCATTCCAGCAGGGTCGGTCACGGTCAGAGTCACTTTTCCTTTCATATTCTGCTTATCCGTTAAGAATTCATATCCATATCTGCTCTGGACATTGGCAAAATTGGGTGCGGCGTCTGTGACGCTGCTATCGGTAGGCTTCCCGGCCTCTCCCACAGTATTTCCTGTAGAATCGATGATTCGCGTTATATACTGCGTTTCATTTCCAGCATTGTCTTCCACAAGCAAATACACATCGTATTCTGTATTGGGCGAAAGATTTTCAAATGAAAAATCTCCTGTTTGATTCTTTTTTGAGCTTTTGGCCACTTCCTCTTTTGTCAATGGAGTATTAATAGCTCCGCCAGTTCCCCTTCTTTGCTGGACCCGGAATGTCTGCATATAAACGCCGCTTCCACGGGAGGCATCATTTTCCTGCGCGGCGCGGAACTGCCAGGCTACCGTCTCTCCAGTTTTCTGATGCTCTGCGGATGTGATCACCGGATACACTCTGTCCACATTGAACTCTTCTATAACCGCGCGGCAAATATCCTTGCTGCCCGTTATCTGCCTTACAAACATTTCGTAGCGTCCACTATGGAAGTCCATTACGCCACTGTCCACCGGAAATACAATTTTATTGGTCCATTTGGCGTTTGCCCATCCGTTCACTGAAACAGGATTCGACGTTTCGTCCAAAAATTCATAGTTATCAAGAGAAAGCTCAATTTTTCCACTGTCATGGTTATACCACGTTTTGTCATCATGACCCTTAACCGGCGCTTGATCTGAGGACTCCTTAATTTTTTCATCCAAAGTCCTTGCAGTAACATTAAACCTCACCGTTAATTCACAGGGGGTATATTTATCCTGCTCTCTTGAATCCTGAAATTCAAAATATGCTTTAAATTCGCTCTGGGCATCTGCTGTAGGTGGATACAGGACCTGAGTTTTTGACGTTCCTCCCGACCATTTCCATGAGCCTATTACAGGTTCTCCACCGAGGTTCACGGGCTTTATTTCGCTATTGAGTACGTCAATATCCCCGCCCATCGTTTCCTCTATTGTCCGTCCAGCAATCGCATCATAATTTTTTACATTCGGTGAAAATGATAATGTTCCCTGCTGCACTTTATAATCTATAGCTTCTGCTGTTCCTGAACTTGGATATATATCCGTGCCTGTATACTCAGCTATAAACTGATAATCTTCTGAAAAAACAATAGCTGGCTGCGTCAAAACGATATCTTTTGTCTGTGAACAATTAATCAATCCGCCCGGCGTTGTAGGCAAATTTGCCACTGCATCCTCACCTATAAAGATTTTATTGTTTTGATTCTTTTTATCTCGTAAATAAAACTTGATCTTATTAGGCTCCGCTGGCTTGGTTAATGATGGATCTATTTTATTCCCCATAAACTGAATGGTCGAACTGATCGTCAGCTTCTCCCCATAAACCAGAGAAGCTCCGGCATTAACCACACTGCCGTTTCGCATAACAACCGCTGTCGTAGTTGTAGCGCAAACGCCTTCCACCGGTGTCGGCGTCACTGTTGCATTTCCTGAGGCGTTTCCAGATGCCGCATTCAGCTCAAACGGAATCTCTTCCTCAACCACAGGCTCTTCCGTCGGCTCCGCATTCTTACTCTTCTTATCCTGCTTCACCGTCACTTCGCCAATGACATTCTCCGCGTTTGGAAGGACTGTGCCTTCGTCCACCGTCAGGGAGGAGCCGTCCGGTATGGTCAGGGGCGTTCCCGCCGGCAGATAGTCTGCCATTCCCTGGGAAAGCTTCACGTTACCGTACACGGTGCCGGCGCCGTTTTCATATAAAACGCCTTTGTCCCGTTCCAGACCGATGGAGGAATCCGCGAATACAAGCGTATTGCCCCGCATGACGTTTTCGCCGCCATCTTTTCCGCTGACGGCTCCGGCGTTGACCATGCCGCCTGTGATGCTCACGTCGGTTCCGATGGCGCCGGACGCGCCGCCCACACCGCCGTTGGCTGTGATCATGCCGCCTTTTATGTTCAGGTTAGCGCATCCCATTCCGGCTGCGCCGCCGATGGCCGCCGCGCCTGCGCCTCCTGTGGCGTTTAATGTGCCACACTCACTGTCGCATACGTGGCTGCCGGATGTATTTCCGCAGGTGATTTCCAGCCGCTTGCATTTGCAGTCCGTTCCGTTATGGGTGCAGTTTTTCTGGATGGCTGCCGCCCCCGGCCCGGCCTGGAGGGTGTTGCTGCCCTGCAGCGTCACCTGCACGTTGCCTGCGTCGTCTGCCAGCCAGAGGGGGCTTTCCCCTTCCGCCGACTGAATGATCGTGGCGTCGGACAAAACGATGTCGGCAGAAGCCCCGCTGTCCACCATAATCGTGTTTTCTTCCGAATAGCCGGTAACTACGTACTGCGAGCGGATATCCGTCACCGGATTGCCGTTTACGTCAAATGCCGAAATCTCTTTCTGACGGATGATAATGTCTCCTTTTCCAATGTCCAGGGCTGCCCCGCCGGCCGCTTTGGACCCGGAAGACCCGCTCTGGGCCGCGGAACCCTGACCGTCCGCCTTGTTTTCACTGGCCGCGCCTTCCTTTTCGTCTTTGGTATCCTCTTTGGCGTCCTGCTTTTTATCTTCCTTATCTGAACTGTCTCCGCCAAACAGCCCATCGAGGACAGCCCTAATCCCGGATGTCGACTGCGCTGCCGCCGGCGCCGCCGTCATATTGCACGCCAAAGCCGCAGCCAGCGCCACGGCTAGAAACTTTTTCCTCATAAACAACGTCCTCCCTATTGACTGTCGTAAATCTATCGCACTATAGGAAATGTCATAAATCTCTTCTCATGACGTTTCCCGCGCCGATTTTGGCTGCGTCTGCCTTGCAAAAATCGTGCGCATCCCCCGGAGGGTTTATAGTAAACGGCAAATTTATTTGTCGTTTGCTATATATATCGGCATTTTCTGCCGCCTACTTAAGCGTCCCCGTCCGTTCCCGCAAAAGTCCACCGCTGGACATCTTTCGGACCCACGGAAGTTCACCGGGCCGTGAATGTCTGCTCCGTCACCTCAGACATGTTTCCCGCCTCGTCGGCTACAACCGCGAAAAGCCGGTACTGACTGCCCGCCTCCAGGTTCGTAAAGGTGAAGTCCCCTGTAAGGTTATTCTTGGTCGCTTTGTTTTTCACCACGGCTTTTCGGCCCAGGGATTTTGCGGTGGATTCCGGCTGCACCAGGCAGTAGAAATAACGGGGACCGCTCACCTGCTCGGTCAGGCTTGTGTCGTCCTTTGCCTTTACCCGCACCCGCGCGCCTCCATCCACATGCGTAACCGTGGCGTTTTCCACAATGGGCGGCAGACTGTCAATATTCAGACGGATGGTTTTCACATTGGTTGTCTTATTGGTCCCCGCTTCCCGCAGATAATACTCATAATCTCCGGAGCCGCCGTCGTCGGGCACCACCAGTTCCTCCACCCATCCAACGGATCTGCTGTGGAAGACCTGATAGCCGTCCGGCGCCTCCAAGACCACATTGCCGGTGTACCAGCCGTTTTTCCCGTTGGGCGATTTCGGGGAAAGGATGGTGACTTCTTTATTAGTCTCCAGATAAGAAATCTCCGGCACGATTTTCACCCGGATCCCCTGTCTGTCCGGGCTGTCCGGCGTGAACACTCTTGTATAGGAAACTTTTCCGTCCACAATCGGATAGGTTTTATCCGGGTTATCCTCCTGCGCCCAGCTCCAGCTCCCGGGCACGCCGCCCTCCACCGTCTGGTCGGTGACTTCCAGCTGGTTTAACGTCTGCCCGTAGATTCCTTTGGCAGAAGGGGTTCCCGCATTCAGTGAAACCGTTTCTTTTTCCGGCTCGTTCTGGTCTTCCTGGGGTTCCTCTTCCCGGTTCTCCGAGACGTTCTCCTCTTCCCTCGTCAGCGCATTGGCGGACGCTTCCGACTGCACCCGCAGCGTATTCTCCACCGTCCAGGATACGCCGTCGGGCAAAATCAGGCGGCCGCCGTCTTCCCGCGTCAGCGTCTTGTCTTTTAAGATGCCGGCCGCGCCGTCTTTGGATATATTGACCGCGCCGTGGATTGTTCCCGCATTTCCTGTCAGCAAAATCCCTTTAAAAACCTCCGCGCCTCCGGCAGAGCCGGCCTCCACAATGCAGTCGCCGCGTATGGCATTGGAGTCGCTGCTGTCCACGCCGCCAAGGGCCACATTGCCTTCGCCTGCCACGGCCGAAACCTCACCGCCTGTGACTTCCACATTCGTGGCCTCGCAGTAATAGCCGCCGCCCACGCCGGCGCTTCCGTAGCCGCCGCTGGCTGAGATATGACCGCCTAAAATCCGAATCCGGTTTGCTTTCCGGCCGTCCCCGCCGCCGATGCCGGCGCCGCCGTTTACCCCGGAGGCAACCAGCGTGCCGCATTCCTCATTACAGACATGGCCTTCTTCCCTGAACCGTTCACACTGAATGGTTAAGATCCCGCAGTCGCACTGGCTTCCCGCACGCACGCAGGAGGTCTGGTTGCAGCTTTTTTCCAGGCCCGCGCAGTGAGAACCGCCTTTTAATACATTATGCCCTTTTAAGGTCACTGTCACATCGCCTTTAGACGCTTCCTCTATGCGCAGCGCGCCCACGTCCTCGTCCACCTGGCTGATGTTGACATCTTCCAGCAAAAGGTCCGCGCTGGCGTCCGCCTCCACGGTGATGGAATACTGGCTGGTCTGCCCCACAATGTGATAGCCTTCCCGATTGGCCTGCGTCTCTTCTGTTCCCTCCGGGCTGAATCCGCTGATGCCGGAAACGCCAATCTTAATGTCGCCTTTGCTCACATCCAGCTTCGTCCTGGAGGCCTGCTGCATCTGCACCAGACCGCTGGTAGCCCAGCAATCCACAGCCGGCGCCGTCCAGCTCAGACAGGACGCCAGCATAAAGACCAAAGGCCGGGACAATCTCCTGTAACTGTTCATCGCAACCTCAATCTTTCATTTGATAATGCCTGTGTACGCAGACATATTTATTAGCTTTTTCTGACGCAAGCAGCACGATAAGCCGGGTTATGTCGTTGGGTGATCATCTATCTAGGCCTGCCGTTGCCGACAGGCTCCAGCGGCCCACCTGAGAGCGCGACGGGCAGCCGCATAGCTCTCCATTCGGCCTTGCTTCAGATGGAGTTTACATGTGCCCTGGCTGTTGCCACCCAGGCGGTAGTCTCTTACACTGCCTTTCCACCCTTACCCGAAGAAATCGGGCGGTTTATTTCTGTTGCACTGGTCTGGGAGTCGCCTCCACCGGACGTTATCCGGCATCCTGCCCTGTGAAGCCCGGACTTTCCTCACCTGGCGCCTTTCGGCATTGCCAGCCGCGACCACCTGTGCTGCTTACGCTGTTATTTATTTTATCACAATTCAAACAACCTGTAAATTATTGTTTTGCCCTTAAACCTGGAAACAGCTGCCGCCCACAAATTCCCTTAATATGGAGTTAAATGGTATAGCCTCGCTGGGGATGGGCACAAAATAGTCGAAAAACTTCAAAAGCCGCTTGGCCTCGCTGTATTCCGGCTGGTCTTTTTCAATGCCGAACAAAAGAGGCTCCGCGTAGACTTTCAGGCAGGCCAGTTCGTAAATCAGCGCGGAGTTGAACATCACGTCCGCCTGTTCCTGGAATGGAAAGATATTTTCCTCCTCCCCCCGGCGCACGGAATCCCACATGGAAATGGTCCGCGCCGCGGAAGAGCCCCGGGTCCGCGCGTCCCGGACGATCCGGCGGATCAGACGTCCGTCCGTGGCCGGAATCCGGTTGTGCTCGTCAATGTTTAAACTGGTCAGCGCGCTTATGTAAATCTTAAACTTGCTTTCTCTTGGCAGGCTGCTGCTAAGCTTGTCGTTTAAG
The DNA here is from genome assembly GCA_948444865.1 of uncultured Lachnospiraceae bacterium. Lineage (GTDB taxonomy): Bacteria > Bacillota > Clostridia > Lachnospirales > Lachnospiraceae > MGBC164599. The sequence continues at coordinate 3,985 of CAOJVE010000014.1, read as the reverse complement.
CCGTGGATGCCCTCGATGACCAGCACGTCCTCCGGTCCCAGCTGAAGATAATTCCCCTTATATTCCCGCTGCCCGGTGATAAAATTAAACTCTGGAAGCTCCACCTTTTTCCCATCCAGAAGCTCTTGCATATCCTGGTTAAACCGCGCTACGTCCACCGCTTCCAGGCATTCGTAGTTCTTGTTGCCAAATTCATCCAGCGGCGTGTCTTCCCGGTTCAAAAAATAATTGTCCACGCCGATGGGATGGGGCTTTAAGCCATGGGCGGACAGCTGGATGGACAGCCGGTGGGAAAATGTGGTCTTCCCGGAAGAAGACGGCCCGGCCACCATAATCAGCTTTTTGGCGCCTTTTGCCGCCGCAATCTGGGCCGCAATATTGGAAATCTTCGATTCATGAAGCGCTTCCTGCACCAGCAGCACATGCTGAATGCCCACCTGGCTGATCTGGTTATTCAGCTGGCCCACATTGGAGATCTCCAGCATCCGTCCCCACTGGCGGGATTCTTTCTGCACTTGGAAAAGCTTGTGCTGGGGCGTAAACGCAGGGAGAGCCTCTGGATTCTTCCGGGCCGGCAGCTGCAGCACAAAGCCCTGGTCGTACAGGCACAAATCAAAATGCTGTATGTATCCCGTGTGGGGCGCCATGAATCCATAGAAGTAATCCTCGAATTCCCCAATGCTGTAAATGTTTACTTTGGACACGCGGCGGTACTGGAACAATTTTTCTTTGTCGTACATATGGTGCCTGTGGAAAATCTCAATGGCCCGGTCCGTGCTCACCGAACGCTTCACAATCGGCAGACAGGCATCCACGATCTGGCGCATCTGCTCTTTCACCCTCCCCAGAAATTCCGCGTCCAGGCGCACGTCTCCTTCTATGGTAAAATAAAACCCGGAGCCCATGGAATGGTGAATGATCACATTGTCAACCTCTTCTTTTCCCGCCAGCCGGTAAATAGCCTTCAGCAAAATCAGGCAGGCGCTCCGCTGGTATGTCATATGGCCCGCGTTGTCCGCCGTGGTGACAAACGTAAGCTCTACATCCTTTTTCAGCGTCTTATGAAGCTCCTTTAGCTTGCCGTTCACCGTCATAAGGATAATCGGATGTTTCTGCGTATCCTGGTATTCCTTCGCTATATCCGCCAACGGCGTGCCGCAGGCATATGTTTTCTTTTCCCCATTAATCGTTGCCGTCACTGTTTTTTGCCCCATTTTACCCTCCTAATCTATCTTATGTCCGTGAAAGGATGCCGTATCTTGGCGCAGCGCGTCTGTAGCCCCGAAAACATCCGCTCCAGTTCGTCTCTCATATAAGAAATAAAGAAATATTCCGTTCCGTAATGGCCCGCGTCGATGATGCAAAGGCCCTGGTCCGCCGCGTCCAGCCCGGTATGGTGGTCAATGTCTCCGGTAATCAGCGCCTGAGCGCCGCCGGCCAGCGCATAAGAAACCATGCTTTTTCCCGCGCCGCCAGACACTGCCGCCCGGCAGATCGTCCGTTTCAAATCGCCTATGACCTTCACGCCGGGAAGCTCAAAGCGCTCCTTCACATAGCGGGCGCACTCTTCCAGCGTCATAGGGGAAGGCAGCGTTCCGATGCGGCCGATCCCCTGGGGATTTCCCTGGCTGTCCGTCCCCGTCTCGTACAGGGGCCGCGCATCCCGAAGATCCAGAAGCCTCTCGTTGATGTCCGCCATGGCCAGCACGTCAAAATTCGTGTGCATGGCAAAGCAGGCCGTATGGCTCTCCGCCAGCTTAAGAATCTTTCTCCCGATGAAGTCCTGGTCGTTGACCCGCTTTATTCCCTTAAAAATCATCGGATGGTGAGTCACGATCAGATCCGCGCCCCATTCCAGGGCTTCGTCCAGATTTTCTTCGGTCAAATCAAGCGCGATGTACACATTTTTAACCGGCGCGTCCAGCCGCCCCACCAAAAGGCCCACATTGTCCCATTCCTCCGCGCAGACGGCCGGGTACGCCGCCTCCAGCCGCTTTGTTATCTCTCTACATGTCAAACCCATATTTTTTCAATGCCTCCCGGACACAGGCCTGCTCTGTCTGAATCTGCTCCAGGCGCTTTGCCGCCCGGACGCCGCCGGAGAGCCGCAGCTCTGTCTCCAATTTTTCAAATTTAGCTTTTTCCTTTTGTAAAAAATCCCCAAGCGCCGGATGACGATGGCGCAGCAGGTATTTTCCATATTTAAAATCCGCCTCGTCCCATTCGTCTTTCGGCCCGCCGCGGGTCAGGCGCAGCATCGGGTAATATTTTCCCTCTTCCAAAACCAGGTCTTCGCCCGCCACCGTAAAGGGCAGTTCCCGCAAAAACCGGCGGAAACGCTCCACGTGGGACTGGGGCTGCAAAATCAATTCCTCCAGGTCAGATAACTTCCCGGCGCCTCGCCGCAGGATCTCTTCCATCAGCGGTCCGCCCATTCCCGCGATCGCCACCGTCTGCGCCTCGCCGGGCCGCAGCGCTTCCAGACCGTCGCTTATCCTTAATTCTATGTAGTCCAAAAGTCCGTATGCCTCTATATTCTCCCTGGCCTTCGATAGCGGTCCCGGACGAACGTCCATGGCAATGGCTCTTGGTATGCGGCGGCGCTGTATCAGATAGATGGGCAGATACCCGTGGTCACAGCCAATGTCCGCCAGACGATTTCCCGTTGTCACCAGCGCCCCGATGGCCGCCAGTCTTTTTGAAATCCGTATCATGCGTGCTTTGGTCCCTTAATCCAGATAGTCTTTTAATTTCCTGCTGCGGCTGGGATGGCGCAGCTTACGCAGGGCTTTCGCCTCAATCTGCCGGATGCGCTCGCGGGTCACGTTGAATTCCTGGCCCACTTCTTCCAGGGTTCTGGCCCTTCCGTCGTCCAGCCCGAAACGAAGCCGGAGCACTTTTTGTTCCCGCTCCGTCAGCGTTCCCAACACTTCCACCAGCTGTTCCTTTAACAGCGTAAACGCCGCCGCGTCCGCCGGCACCGGTACGTTATCGTCCTGTATAAAATCGCCCAGATGGCTGTCTTCCTCCTCGCCGATGGGCGTTTCCAGGGAAACCGGTTCCTGGGAGATCTTTAAGATTTCCCGCACCCGGTCCACGGACATGTCCATTTCTTCGGCAATCTCCTCCGGCGTTGGTTCACGTCCCAGTTCCTGCAACAGCTGCCGGGACACCCGAATCAGCTTGTTGATGGTTTCCACCATGTGCACGGGAATCCGAATGGTCCGCGCCTGGTCGGCGATGGCCCTGGTGATGGCCTGCCGAATCCACCAGGTGGCGTAGGTGCTGAATTTGTATCCTTTGCGGTAATCAAACTTTTCCACGGCTTTTATAAGCCCCAGATTGCCTTCCTGAATCAGATCCAGAAAAAGCATGCCCCGGCCCACGTAGCGCTTGGCGATGCTCACCACCAGGCGCAGATTGGCTTCCGCCAGCCGCTTCTTGGCCTCCTCGTCGCCCTCTTCCATCCTCTGGGCCAGCTTAATCTCCTGTTCCGCCGTCAGCAGATTCACTTTTCCGATTTCTTTCAAATACATGCGCACGGGGTCTTCAATGCTGATTCCCTCGGGCACAGACAAATCAATTTTCTCAATATCTACGTCGTCTTCCTCCTCCAGTTTCGCTTCGTCTTCATCATCCAGGATCAGAGGTTCCGGATCGCCTTCTGTGATGCGCAGCACGTCAATGCCGCTGGCTTCCAGAAAGTCAAAAACTTTCTCAATCTGGTCCGGCTCCAGCGGAGTGTCCTTGAAGAAGTCGTTAATCTCCTGGTATTCCAGCACGTTTTTCTTTTTCTTGGCCAGCTCCAGAAGTTCCACAAGTTTCTCACTGAATTTCCCCATGTTCATTTCCATCGGTGTTCCATCCTTCCATACGTTGTTTATATTTTATCCTTATTCAAAAGAAATATGCAATTGTTCACGTTTTGCTTTCAGCTTCTTCAATTCCATTTCTTTATTCATGTTCTCCTGTAAACCTTTTATGT
>CAOJVE010000013.1 GCA_948444865.1 uncultured Lachnospiraceae bacterium | reverse complement strand
ACAGATTCAGATTACCAAAGACCTGTTCTCCAAACTGAACATCACCCCCGCCGATTCCGCCAGAGCCGCACAGGCTATTTCCGAGGACGGCGAATGGGGCGTAAACGCAGTGGCCACACGGATTATGGATATGGCCGTTGCCCTTTCCGGCGGCGACACAGAGAAATTATCCATACTGCGTGACGCTGTGGAAAAAGGATTCGCCGCCGCTGAGAAACAGTGGGGCGGAAAACTTCCTTCCATCAGCGGAGACACCCACACAGAAATCAACAACCGTTTCGATTACTGGGAAAAATACGGCACACTGGACGGTTACACCATGGGCAAAGCCGACAGCGAAGACAAATAATCAAAAAAAGCCTGCCAGACGGTGAAAACTGTCTGGCAGCTTTATTTGCGAAAAGCAATAAGGCACGCAGCCAAACATGGCTGTTTTTGCGACTGCCGTAAGAGCCAAAGGCCTCACAGGCAGACCGCGGGGATCTTAACTTTTCACAGATTTTCACACGGTCCGCACCATAGGCAGACAGTTGTTCACGCCTTTGGACATAAGGATCTGGTGCAGATCGATAATGCCGTTGTGGAATGTGGCTGCGCAGGACGCCAGATACAGTTCCCACATACGGGTAAATTCCACGCCTTTCGCCCGCTCAATCTCTTCCCTGTGTTCCAGGAAATTCTCCCTCCAGCAAAGAAGCGTCCGACTGTAATGGCGGCGCAGGCTCTCCACATCCAATGTATAGAAATCATAGTCCGGCAAAAGCTGTATAATCTCCCTTAAACTAGGTATAGTTCCGCCGGGAAAGATATACTTGCGGATAAACGCGTCCCCCGGATGCTCCTTCAATGCGCTGATAAAATGAAGCAAAAACACCCCTTCCGGCTTCAAAACGCCATGGACAACCCGGAGAAATTCCTCATATTTTCCCCGGCCCACATGCTCCAGCATCCCAACGCTCACCACGCGGTCAAATGTAAGGCCGCTCTTTTCCAAGTCCCGGTAATCCATCAGTTCCACCGTAAGAAAGTCCTCCAGATGTTCTTCCCGGATGGTCTGGCAAAACTTATCATACTGTTCCTGGCTTAAGGTAATGCCATATCCTTTCACCTTATATTTTTCCGCCGCCCTCTTCAGCAAAAAGCCCCAGCCGCAGCCAATGTCCAGCAGCGTCATCCCTTCTCTTAGGCAGAGCTTCTCCAGAATATGGTCCACTTTATTCACCTGCGCCTGGTGCAGAGTGTCCTCCTGATCTTTGAAATATCCGCAGGAATAGCTCATGGATTCATCCAGCCACAGCTGGTAAAAGTCATTTCCGATGTCATAATGCGAAGACACTTCCGCCCGCTGGTTCTTCCTGGTCTGCGCCGTGTGCAGCAGCTTTTTCAGTGCCAGAGAGTTCGTCTTGAACTTCCCCATCTGCCCCAGAAACGCGTCCAACACCTGAAATAAATCCCGGTCCAGCTCCACGTCGCCCCGCATATACGCCTCCCCCAAGGCCAGCGACGTGCTGGTCAGAAGATCCCCCTTACGGATGTCCCGCTTCAAGGTTATGGTAAATTCCGGCTCCCCCTGGCCCACCAGACTTTCCCCGTCCGGCATCTTAAGCCGGAAAGGCACAGGCACGATCACCGCCAAATATTTTTCCAGAAATCTGTTCATTGTTCATCCTTCCTTCACCCATATTACATACACAAAGTATTCCCAGAAAAAGGAATTTTAAAACCGCTGAACAAGATTTCCGGAAAAATCATTCGCTTAGTCGGCCAGGTTCTGATACAGGCCTTTTACCGTCGGGTAAATCTGGCGGAATTTCTCGTACCGCTCCTGATATCTGGCCGTCAGCTCCGCGTCCGGCTCCACGGTATCCACGACCTTCACCAGCTTGTCCGCCGCCTCTTTTACGCTGGAATAAGCGCCGCAGGCCACAGCCGCCAGCATGGCGCCGCCCAGCGCCGGCCCTTCCTCGCTTGCCATCACGTCCACCTTCAGGTTCATCACATTGGCGATGATTTTTTTCCAGAGCGGGCTTTTGGCTCCGCCGCCGCAGATCTTCGTCCGGTCGATGGAAATGCCCAGACTCCTGGCCACTTCCAAGGAATCCCGCAGGCCAAAAGTGACGCCCTCCAGCACCGCCTGCGTCATCTCCTCCCTTGTAGTGTCCATAGTCATGCCTATGAACATGGCCCGCGCCTTGGGGTCGTTGTGGGGCGAACGCTCTCCCATCAGATACGGCAGATAGAACACGCGGTTCTCTCCAAGCCGCCCAATAGCCGCCTGCTCCCGTCCGTATTCGCGGGTGTTCAAGATGTCCTCCATCCACCACTTGTTGCAGGAAGCCGCGCTTAACATGCAGCCCATCAGATGATAGTAGCCGTCCGCGTGGGCGAAGGAATGCAGCGCATTGTACTCATCCACCCGGAATTTCTCGCTGGAAATGAAAATCGTGCCGGATGTGCCCAGGGAAATATTGCACATGCCATCCCCCACGGTTCCGGTGCCCACCGCCGCCGCCGCATTGTCCCCGGCTCCGGCCGCCACTTTGACCGCGGTCGGCAGCCCCAGCTCCCGGGCCACGTCGGGCCTTAAAGTTCCCACCGCCTCAAAGCTTTCGTACAATTTGGGCAGCTGCTTCTCAGAAATGCCGCAGATTTCCATCATTTCCTCCGACCAGCGTTTATGCTGCACAGCCATCAGCAGCATGCCGGAAGCGTCGGACACATCCGTGCAAAAACTGCCGGAAAGCCTGTACGCCAAGTAATCCTTTGGCAGCATGATTTTGCATATTCTGGCAAAATTCTCTGGCTCGTTTTTTTTCATCCACAGGATTTTTGGAGCGGTGAATCCGGCAAATGCGATGTTCGCCGTGTACTGGGACAGTTTATCTCTGCCGATTTCCTGGTTCAGATAATCCGTCTCCTGTGATGTGCGCCCGTCGTTCCACAGTATGGCCGGGCGAATCACCTGGTCGTCTTTGTCCAGCGCCACCAACCCGTGCATCTGTCCACCGCATCCAATCCCGGCCACCTGGCTTTTATCACAGTCCTTTGTCAGCTCCCGGATTCCGTCCATAGCCTGGCGATACCAATCCTCCGGGTTCTGCTCCGACCAGCCGGGCTTTGGAAAATACAACGGATACTCCTTCGATACGATATTCAAAATCTTCCCTTCCTCGTCCATCAGCAAAAGCTTGACGGCGGAAGTTCCCAAATCCACGCCAATCAATAACATATGCCTGTCCCCCTTTCGCAATGCCTGCTAAAATTATTCTTTAATCATATCCAGTTCAGTGATGTTGGTCCCAAAAGACGCTAAAATGACTTCTGCAATGCCCCCATATTCCACCACCTTTGCATAGCGTGAACATACTATCGATAACGATAGTTCGTTTCAATAATTATACCGTATCGACCAATAAGTGTAAAGCAGAATTGAACGCAGCGTCTCTTCCAAAAATCCGTATAGCTCTATGAATCTAAAACGCAAAAAACCACCCTTCATACTTGAACCAAGTAATAGGGTGGTTTAATTATACGCCGCAGCCGGAGGAACTTTTACTTGCCTGTCTATTTCATATCTTTTTTATTTCCCAGCTTCACCGACACTTTCTGTTCTTTATACTCGCCGCCTTCCGCTCTGCTCAGCGTCACCTCCACGGTTTCTCCGGCAGCGTAATATTCCAGCCGGCCGATCAGCTCCTCTGTGTTGGAGACTTTGGTTCCGTCCAGGGCCGTCACGATGTCGTTAGACAAGATTCCTGCCTGTTCGGCCGGGCCGCCTTCTGTCACCTCCGCCACAAACACGCCCGTGGGCATTCCATACATCTGGCTGATTTCCGCCGATACGTCTTTGCAGGAAATGCCGATGTAGGAGGCTTTGTTTTCATCCACCTTCTCGCGGGTGACTCTGCTCATCAGGTCATCAAGTATGGGCATAGCTGTGGAAATGGGGATGGCGTATCCCATGCCTTCCACCGCATTGTCCGCCAGCTTCGCTGAATTAATGCCGATGACCTGGCCGCTCATATTCAACAGGGCGCCGCCGCTGTTTCCGGGATTGATGGCCGCGTCCGTCTGGATGCAGGGCGTGGTCATGTCTTCCACATAGCGCTCCAGCGCGCTCACGTAGCCGGAAGTCACGGACTGACCGTATCCCAGCGCATTGCCGATGGCCACCACCTGCTCGCCCACCACCAAATCTTCGGAGCTGCCCAACTGGGCAATCTTGATCCGGCCCAGGGTTTCCTGCGGAATCTCGGCTTTTTTCACCGCGATCACAGCCAGATCGTTCTCCACATCGGTGCCTTTGATCTGCGCGGAAACCGCGTTGGCCGTATCCACGCCCATCTGATTTCCATTGCCCTCCTGGGCCTGATCCGCCGCGATCCCTTCCGCCGCCGCGGATTCTCCGGCCTTCTCATCGCCCATAAAGCACACGCTTAAGGTCTTGGCGCCCGCCACCACATGATTGTTGGTGGCAATCAGAAGCTCCGTGTCGTTTTCACCCACAATGATTCCCGAACCGCTGCTCTGGCCTTCGTACTCCTGGGTCTGCCCCCCGCCCCAGCCAAATATGTCAAAGGTCGGAATCTCCTGGACGCTGATGGAAGTAATGGCCACAACCGAAGGCATAGTGTTCTTGGCCACATCCGCCACGCTCGCAGTCCCCACCGGCATAGCCGCCGCCTGGTTCTTATTCTCCGTCGCTTCAGACTTTTTCGTCTCCCCGTTGCCCGCTGGAGTCATGGTGACGGTTCCCACAGACGGATTTTCACTGGGGCCAAAGAAATGGTTGCCCACCACATTCACGCCCTGGAACGCCACGCCGGCCACCAGGCCGAATACCAGGCCGCCGGCGATTACCGCCGTCACTTTTTTTCCCAGGCCGTTTTCCTTGTTTTTCTTCTTATTCACCGGAGGCTTCGGCGGCTGCTGATAGGAGGACTGCTCCTCCTTAGCGCCCGCCTGGTAATACCCATATGTCTGCCGCCCTGTATAATTGTTCTGACTGCCGAAATTGTCATAGCCGCTCTGGGATGCGGGCGTATAGGAAACTTCCGCCTGCTCCTTTTGTTCTTTCTGCTCCTTGTTTTCCGGTTCGTCTGATCCATTAATTAAAATAAAATCATTCCCCATACTTTCGATCTCCTTTCCATCACTCTTACGCGCCTCTCACTTTATGGGTACAGTCTAACAACGAAATGTGTTGAATTTGTGATGGAACGTTTAAAAAAAGGTGAAAGCGGTTTCTTATTCCACGGTCACGGATTTTGCCAGGTTCCGGGGTTTATCCACGTCCAGGCCTTTGCCCAGGGACACATAGTATCCGAAAAGCTGCAGCGGGATCACCGCCAGCGAATTGGCGAAATACGGGTTCGTCTCCGGGATGTAGGCCACATAATCCACGCTTTTCTCCACCTCCGTATTGCCGGCGGTGGCCACCGCCATGACGAAGGCGCCTCTGGTGCGGACCTCCTGTATGTTGCTGAGCATTTTTTTGTACAAATTCTGCTGGGTAACCAGCGCCACCACCAGAGTGTCCTGCTCGATCAGGGAAATAGTTCCATGCTTCAGCTCCCCGGCCGCGTAAGCCTCGGAATGGATGTAGGAAATTTCCTTTAATTTCAGCGAGCCCTCCATGGAAATGGCGTAGTCAATGCCTCTTCCGATGAAAAATACGTGCTCCGTGGCCAGATAACGGTTGGCAAAATGCTGCAGTTTTTCTTTCCCCCCCAGCAGAAATTCAATCTGATCCGGGATTTTCTTCAGATCGTGAATCATATCCGCAAACTGCCGCTCATCCATCTCATTTCTGACTTTTGCAAAATGCAGGGCCAGCAGATATTCCGCGATCAGCTGGGCGCTGTACGCCTTCGTGGTGGCCACCGCGATTTCCGGCCCGGCCCAGGTGTACATCACATTGTCGGCCTCCCGGGCGATGGAGCTGCCCACCACGTTGACGATGCCCAGCGTGCGCACTCCCTGGCTCTTGGCCTCCCGCAAAGCTGCCAGTGTGTCCGCGGTTTCCCCAGATTGGCTCACGACGATTACCAGCGTGCCCGGCTGGAAAATGGGGTCCCGATAGCGGAACTCAGACGCCAAATCCACTTCCACCGGTATCCGGGCCAATCCCTCGAACACATACTTGGCCGTCACCCCCGTGTGATAAGCCGACCCGCAGGCCACGATGTATATCTTACTGATGGCGCGGATCTCCTCCTCCGTCATCCCCAGCTCTTCGATTACAATCTCGTCGTCTTTCAGATGCGGAAACAGCGTATCCGCCACCGCCTTGGGCTGCTCATAGATCTCCTTGAGCATGAAAAATTCATAGCCCGCCTTTTCCGCCGCCGACATATCCCATTCGATCCGGGTGGATTCCTTCTGGACTTCCTCCTCGTCAATGTTGTAGAAATTCAGAGAATCTTTGGTCAGCTTCACGATCTCCTGGTTGTCGATAAAATACACGTCCCGGGTGTATTTCAAAATGGCCGGCACATCGGAAGCGATAAAATTCCCCTCTTTTCCCTGGCCCACAATCAAAGGGCTGTCCTTTCTCACCGCGTAGATCTCCTCTGGGAAATCCTTGAACAGAATACCCAAAGCGTAGGAGCCCTCCACCCGGTACAGCACTTTCACGATGGCTTCCAGGGGATTTCCCTGGTAATAATAATCCAGCAAATGGGCCAGAACTTCCGTGTCCGTCTCCGAGACAAACACATAGCCTTTTGCCTCCAGCTTTTTGCGCAGCTTCATGTAATTCTCGATGATCCCGTTGTGGACCACTGCAATGGAACAGTCCCTGTTATAGTGGGGATGGGCGTTCACATCCGTGGGGGAGCCGTGGGTGGCCCACCGGGTGTGCCCAATGCCAGAAAACCCGGGCAAAACGGCCCCGCCCTGGGTCAGTTCCTCCAAAGCCTTTAGTTTCCCGGTGGATTTCACCATATCGATCTTCTCGCCATTGTAAACGGCAATCCCCGCCGAATCATACCCCCGGTATTCCAGCTTGGAAAGACCGTCCAGCAGTATGGGCGCCGCCTGCTTCTCTCCTATATACCCTACAATTCCACACATAATCCTGCCCTCCTTCGCTCTGCGGATGGATCGGTAATTGCAAAACAGTTATTTCCACGTTCCGAGTTTGACAATTACCCGCTGATCTATTATATGCCGTCTCTTTATTTTTCGCCTCTCCAGTATTCCGGATTCATGGTGCACGCCTGTATCCATTTTTTTGGCAAGGACTTATAATGCTTTCCCAGCTGGTAGCCCAGATATTTAAAGCCGCTGTGCGCTGCAAGCTTCGGGATCAGCCAGGGCTTTTTTTCACGCAGCAGATAACCGGCGGTGGCTTTTACCAGGGCAATCCCTTCCCCCTCCGCTGGCACGTCCGCAAAAATCTCCGGGTGTTCCGCCTGGGACACGCCCAGGTCAAAATTCCTGTGAAACTGCTGGATGCAATTGTAATTGTGCGAGTGCACGACTTGGGCGTCCGCCGCGTAGGCGATCCCGTAGCCCGCCTGTATAAGCCCCGCCCCGTATATCATGTCTTCGTTAAAAATGGCCCTGGGAATAAATCCGCCCTGGCGCTCATAGATTTCCCGGTTATAGGCCGCGCACACATTGGAGCAGAAATAGGCCTTAATCCCCCGGCTCTTCACGTCTGCCTTCCACTTCACGCAGCTTTCCTTTGGATAGTTAAAAATCCGGGTAAAAGCTTCTATGCAGTGGGCGTTTTTGGACGGGAACTGCCTGGCATAGCTGGCCGCCACCTGGGGATTTTCAAGGGGACGGATCAGATTGCCCAGCATATCCCGGTTTTTCGGCCATGCGTCCTGAGTCATGCACACAAGAACGTCCCCGTCGGCGTAGGCCGCCCCCTGCTTCCGGGTTTTCCCGTGGTCAAATTCCGCTTTGGAAATATGATGAACCCGCATGTTGGGCCTGCCCGCCTCCCAGGAAGAATCCCAGAATCGCTCCTCCGTATTCATGATAATCACGCTGTTTATGGGATGCCGCTGCCCGTACAGCCGCTCCAGAATCTTCCCAAATTCCCTTCCTGGCTTATAGGTGGGAATCAGCACATCCACCCGAACTGTCCCGTTGTCCATATCGTATCTCCTATGAAAATAGAAGTGGAGAACTCCCGCAAAAAACGGGACCCTCCACTTGCCGATTCCTCCGCCTTTTACCAGGACTGGCCGTCCTGCGCCTGCGCGCCGCTTCCGTCATCCTGATACGTTTCTCCGCTGTAAGGTTCCTGGCTGGAATCATAACCATCCCCATATGATGTATCTGTATAATCCGAACCGGAATCATCCGTATAGCTGTCCGAATACTCCTGCGTCTCCACAGGATCGCTGGTTTCCTGATAATCCTCCGAATAGTCGGATTCCGGCGTTGTAGAATCCATCTCCGTCTCATGGACGCTCTCTTTCTCTGCGGACGAACTCTCCGCCGGCGCCTCAACGCCGCCCAGTTCCCCAATTTTCGCGCTGCGGTGCACAACCACGTCGGAAGGGCTGTAATTATCGTCCTTGAATAAGAATTTATGCAGTTCTTTCACGTTCGTGTCCAGAGTCACCGGAAGCACCACGCTTCCTCTTCCCTCTATATCCTTCTCTGTATGCTCATACGGAAATCCGCAGGTTTCGTCAAATGAATAAGACAGCATCCCGGCGCCCATGTCGAAAATCTGGGACTTTGACAGGGATGTCTTCACCAGCGGGAATACCTCGTCCATAATGCTGGACAGCGTGCCCAGACTGGACTTCTTTGCCTTCTGCACCAGTTTCTGCAGAATCAGCCGCTGCCGCTCTGTCCGCTCAAAATCCAGACCGGCCGTGTAACGGATGCGGGCATAGGAAGTGGCCTGCACACCGTTTAACTCATACACGCCCGCCACTTCCGGCTCAATTCTGGTGTAGTCCTGGCCTGTAATCTCGGAAGTCTCCACGCAGTAATTGTTCATATGGACCACTTCATCCGCCGTCATCTCAATAGTCAGGCCGCCCAGCAGGTCGATCACTTTTACCAGAGCAGACATATCCACGGTCACGTAATCCTGAATCTGCAAGTCCAGATTGGTGTTCAGCATAGAAACCGCCTGGCTGGCGCCCCCGGCCATATAGGCGGAATTCGCCTTTTGATAAGAGTCGTTCCCCACATTCAAAAGAGTGTCCCGGTACACCGACACCAGCTTCACCGCCTTGGTGTCGTTGTTGATGCTGGCGATAATGATCGTGTCGCTGTTATTCACCGCCATATCCGATCCTTCTCCACGGGAATCCACGCCGAAGAGGGCAATGTTCTGATAACCGGTCATCTTCTCGCTGGTGACCACGTTCATTTCCACATTTCCCAACTCTTCCCCATCGATCTGATTCAGACGGGAATTGATCTGCCCATACACGAACAGCCCGCCAATCAGAAGCAGAAGAATGATCAATTCCCCTACAAACAATGCAATCCTTTTCTTGGTTCCTCTTCTAGCCATGTTTTTCCCCTTACTTTCAATACGCGTTTTTGTTTACAAATCCTTTGAATACGGTCAAAACAAGAATTTTCACGTCAAAACCCAGCGTCCAGTTCTCGATATAATACAAATCATATTCTATGCGCTTGCGGATGGATGTATCCCCCCGGTATCCGTTCACCTGCGCCCAGCCAGTCAGTCCCGGACGCACCTGATGCTTGACCATATATCTGGGAATCTCTTCCCGGAACTTCTCCACGAAAAACGGCCGCTCCGGCCTCGGCCCCACCAGGCTCATGTCTCCCCGCAAAATATTGAAAAGCTGCGGCAGCTCGTCAATGCTCGTCCGGCGCATTAATTTTCCTATCCCGGTTACGCGGGGATCATCCTTCGTGGTCCATGCTTTTTTCTCCTCGCTCTCTTTCTGCACCTCCATAGAGCGGAACTTATACATCTGAAACACTTTATTATGAAGCCCAACCCGCTCCTGCTTATAAATCAGCGGTCCGGGCGACGTAAGCTTAATCATCAGACACGCCAGCAGCATCACCGGAGACGCCAATATAAGGCCGAAAATGGAGCCCACAATGTCGATCAGCCTTTTTAACGCCGCGTAAAAATTATTGCTCAGGGGCACATGCCGTATGTTGATCACCGGAAGCCCCAGAATATCCTCGGTGTAAGGCTTCGTAGGTATAATATTATTATAATCGGGAATAAACTTTGTATGCACACCCGACTTTTCGCAAAAGCTTACAATCTCTTCCAGACGATAGTACTCGCCCAGTCCCAGCGTGATGGCGATCTCATCCAAATGATTCTCCAGCAGTATGGGCATGAGGCTGGAGATTTCCCCAATCACCGGAATGCCCTTGTACTCGGTCTGCGCCTCCACTTCGTCGTCCAAAATCCCCTGGATGGTGTAGCCCCACTGGGGGTTGGATATGATCCGGTCTATATACTCCTCCGCCGCCCGGCTGTAGCCCACCAGCAGAATGTGCTTCTGGTTAAATCCCCGACGGCGCATATCCCGCAGCACGTACCGTATGACATTGCGCAGCACGGTCTCCGCCACGATGTTGATTCCATAGAAAATAAAGATAACCGAACGGGAAAAGTCAATAATCTTCAGCACATACAGAGCCACCATAATCAGGAAAACGCCCAGCGTGCTGGCTTTGGTGATGTTGGCCAGCTCAAGGCGGCGCCCCTGCACCCGTTTCGGCGTATACAGGTTAAAAGCATAATATAAAATCAAAAATCCGGGCACAATGAAGACCAGCGCAAACATATACTGTTCAAAAGAGAGCGCCCGAACCGAGGTTTCGGAATAAGGTCCCTGGAACTTCAAAAACCAGGCCGCCACATAGGAAAGTGCGATGACCAGAGCGTCAAACACCACATGCAGCCGGTTAAAATACCTTTGGTTGTCTTTAATCAATTTTACTCACCTCAATTGATTTTATCAAATATACTATATAGTAGTTGCCCCTAAAAGGCAATAAAATATTCCTTTTTTATCATAAAATTTTTGTAAAAAAATCTAAGATTTTGTCAGAATTCTGGCGATATTCAACCATAACTCCGCCTGAATTTTGCAATAATTACAAAAATTTCCGGCGGAAAATCTCACTTTTTTGCTTTTTTCACATATTTTCAGGCCGCGTTTCAGTCCGGTCAAATAATCTTTTCCCAGACCTTTTTTGACGAAAAAGAGAAATTTTATCAGGAATCCGGCGGCTAAAAAGGGCAGGTTTAGAACTATCTGAAAAAAAGGCATATTTTTGTAAATCAGGTAAATATTGTTCTGGGCGGAATACTGCACCTTAAAGGAATTATACCGGGAGCCGGTGGTGGCGCTGCCCACATGGCAGACCACAGCCTCCGGCGCGTACACATTCACATACCCCTGTATCCGCGCCCGGTAGCCCACGTCCACGTCCTCCAGATACGCAAAATGAACCTCATCAAAACCGCCAATCCGATCCAGAACATCTTTTCGGTAAATGGCGGCGCCTGCGCAGGCGGCAAATATTTTCCGCTCCCGGCAGTAATCTTTCTGAGGCCGGCCTTTTCCCCAGGCGTAAGCCCACCCCAGGGCCGTGTAGTAATTTCCCGCGTCGTCAATCCGATCCCGATCGTGGAACTGAACCATCTTGGCGCTGCAGGAAAACCGGCGCGCGTCTTTTCGGATGGCCCGCAAAAGCCCGCCCACGAATCCGGCCTCGGCCTCCGTGTCGTTGTTCAGCAGGATCACATAGGGCGTCCGGGATGCCCGTATCCCTATGTTCACCGCCCCGCAAAAACCCCGATTCTCCGGCAGGGTAATCAGCCTTACTTCTGGATAGTCGCGCTTTACAAGCTCCCGGCTTTCGTCTGACGAGCCGTTGTCCACCACGATTGTATGGAAATCCTGGTATTTTTGCCGGCGCAGAGCGCCCAAGCAGGCCGGAAGATAGGCGCTGCCATTATAATTCGGTATCACAACTGTCACTTCTGCCACGGTCTCACCTTCTCCCGTCCGTCTCTATTGGTTTCAGCGAATAGTTCCATTTTGTAAGAGAAAGATTTTTATTGTAATATGGGTCGCCGCCCTTTAACAAATCCAGCCAATGACTGCGCATATATTCAATCTCTTTCTGGAAACGGCGCACTTTCTCCTTACTGTCCTCGGCGCCGCGGCTCTTGGATTCGTAGTGGTACATTTCCACATACGGGTCATACGCCACCAGATAGCCCTTCCGCCGAATCTTCAGACACAGGTCAATGTCGTTAAAGGCCACCGCCAGCTCTTCGGTAAATCCGCCGGCCTCCTGGAACGCCTTGGCCGTCACCATCATGCAGGCGGCCGTCACCGCGCTTAAATCCTGCTGCAAAGCCGCCTTGTGCATATAGCCGGTCCTCTCTCTCGGCATTCCCACGAACATATGCCCGGCGATGCCTCCAATGCCCAAAATGCACCCGGCGTGCTGAATGGCGTCATCTGGATAATAGAGCCTTGCGCCTACCGCCCCCACTTCCGGCCGCTGGCAGTGTCCCAGCATTTCCTCCATCCAGTCCGGCGCGATGACCTCAATATCGTTGTTCAAAAACACAATATACTGACCCTTCGCCAAGGAAACGCCGTAATTATTGATGGCCGAATAGTTAAACGCGCCCTCCCAGACAGCTATCTGTACATTATTTTTTTTCTTCAATTCCCGGTAATATGCAAAAATCTCATCGGTGACGCTGTTATTTTCCACAATGATAATCTCGTAATTCTTATACGTGGATTTCTCCGCAATGGAGCGCAGGCATTTTTCCAAAGTTTCCTTCTCGTCCTTATTGGGAATCACAATCGAGATTAACGCTTCATCTCGCACCGGATAAGTCACCCGGTAAAATCCCAAATCCATGGTGTGGGACACTTCGCCCGGCGTGTCCATCCGCTTTAAGTGCTCCCCAATGGCCCGTTTCCCCGCCTCAAAGGCGTACATCTTACTGGCCGGATTATCCGCCGTGGAGGACTTGTGAGTCCGCCAGTGATATAAAATCTCCGGGATGTGGCAGATTTTCTCGGCTTTTTCCGTACAGCGCAGGATAAAGTCGTAATCCTGGGCGCCGTCAAATTCCCGGCGAAATCCGCCCACCGCTTCCACCAACCGGCGGCTTGCCAGAAAGAAATGGGTAATGTAATTGTTAGACCGGAGCAGGTCCAGGTTGAAATCTGGTTTCAGATGGGGCTGGAAATGCTCCGACAAATCCGCAGTCACTTTGTCTTCGTCGGTGTAAATGCAGTCTATCCGGCTGTCCTTTTCCAGAGCGCAGGCCACTTCATACAGGGCATTGGGCGCCAGCAAGTCGTCGTGGTCCAAAAGGCCCACATAATCTCCTTGCGCCATGGCGAACGCCCGGTTGGTGTTCTCCGAAATGCCCAGATTTTCCGACAGATTTTCATACCGGATGCGCGCGTCCTGACCCGCATACTGCTCCAGCGTTTTCTCAATGCCGCCCTCTTCAAATCCGGCGTTCACGATACACAGTTCCCAGTTGTCATAGGTCTGCGCCTGCACAGACTCAATCATCTCCCGCAGAAACTTTTCCGGCGTTTTATAGGCGGGCACGACCACGCTGATTTTCGGCTTCGCCTTCCACTTCTTCTTTCGCTGCCGCTGAAGCTCTTCTTCATCAGGGCGGTAAGCCTCGTACCACGGCCCGTAAGGAATCTCTTCCGGCTCAAACCTTTCCCCTAAGCGCACCCAGAATTCCTTCCATCCGTAATGCTTTAAGTACCGCAGCCCTTTTTGTATAGTATAAGGGGAAAGCTTCCGCAAAAGCCTTCCCCATTCCATTCGACTCATAAATCAGCCCATAAACCTCTTATGCTTCGTCAATAGCTTTTCCAATATCGTTTCTCATATACTTGTTTGCAAATTCAATCCACTCAGTGGCCTCATAGGCGTTTTTGCGGGCCTCTTTCAAGTCCTTGCCCTTCGCCGTAATGCCCAGCACCCGGCCCCCGTTGGTGACAATCGTATCTCCTTCCCGCTTGGTCCCCGCATGGAAACAGTAATAGCCGTCCTTGCCTTCAAACCGCTCAAATCCATGCATGGGGATGCCTTTTTCGTACGCCTGGGGATAGCCGTCAGAGGCCAGCACCACGCACACCGCCGCGTTGTCCTCGAAGGTCAGGTCCACGTCGGAGAGCCTGCCTTCCAGACACGCCTCAATCACGTCCAGAATGTCGTTCTCCATCCGCGGCAGCACCACCTGGGCTTCCGGATCGCCGAAACGGGCATTGTATTCCAGAACCTTCGGTCCGTTTTCCGTCAGCATCAGCCCGAAGAACAGGATTCCGGTAAAGGGCCGTCCCTCTTTCGCCATGGCGTCCACCGTGGGCTGAAAAATATTTTTCTGACAGAAATCGTCGATTTCCGGCGTATAGAACGGACTGGGTGAAAATGTGCCCATGCCGCCGGTGTTTAATCCCTGGTCGCCGTCCTTGGCCCGCTTGTGGTCCTGAGCGGAAGTCATGGTTTTCACCGTCTTCCCGTCCACAAACGCCAGCACGGACACTTCCCGGCCTGTCATAAATTCCTCGATAACCATAGTATTGCCCGCATCGCCGAATTTCTTGTCTTCCATAATGGTTTTTACGCCGTCTTTGGCTTCCTGAAGCGTCTGGCAGATGAGCACGCCTTTTCCGAGAGCCAGGCCGTCGGCCTTTAACACAATGGGAAACTGTGCGTTTTCCAGGTATTTAAGCGCTTTTTCCGGGTCGTCGAAATTCTCATACGCCGCCGTGGGAATGTTGTACTTCTTCATCAGATCCTTGGAAAACGCTTTGGAGCCTTCAATGATAGCGGCGTTTTTCCGGGGACCGAACACCTTCAGTCCGGCTTTCTCAAACTCGTCCACGATGCCTGCCGCCAGCGGGTCGTCCATGCCGATAATGGTCAGATCGATGTCCTTTTCCTTGGCAAATGCAACCAGTTTGTCAAACTCCATGGCCCCGATGTTCACACACTCTGCGTACTCTCCGATTCCCCCATTGCCGGGGGCGCAGTATATTTTATCTGTTTTCGGGCTTTTCGCCACGCTCCATGCGATAGCGTGCTCTCTTCCCCCGCCGCCTACGATCAGTATTTTCATACGTTCTTACTCCTTTATCACTGCTTTGTTATTTTCCACCGTCACTTTGCCGTTTGCAATCAAATCAATGGCTTTGGGCAAGATCTTCCACTCCGCCTGCTCCATCACCCGCCGCTGCAGGATTTCCGGCGTATCGCCCGCCTCCACTTCCACGGCTTTCTGTAAAATAATCGGCCCCGTGTCTGTCCCCTCGTCTACAAAATGCACTGTGGCTCCAGTGATTTTCACGCCCCGGCTTAATGCCTTCTCATGAACCAGCAGCCCGTAACAGCCGGCGCCGCTGAAGGAAGGAATTAAAGCCGGATGCACGTTGATAATCTTGTTCGGATAGGCTTCAATCATCTCTTTTGGCATCACCACCATGCACCCGGCCAGGACCACCAGGTCCACCCCAAAGGACTGCACCGTCTTCACCAGCGCATGATGGTAAAGATCCCGGCTCTCATAGGACGCCGGAGAGACGCAGAGCGCCTTCACCCCGTGATTTTCGGCGCGCTTCAGCGCATACGCGTCCGCGTTGTTGCTGATAACCGCCTCGATGGACGCGTTGGTAATCCGTCCTTCTTCTATGGCGTCCAGAATCGCCTGCAAATTTGTCCCGCCGCCGGACACCAGAACCGCTATCTTTAGCATATCGTCACCCCTTTATCGCCGGATATGACCTCACCCACTATGTAAGGCGTTTCCCCGGCTTCTTTTATGGCCGCCACCGTTTTGTCCGCGTCCGCGGCGTCCACCGCCACAATCATGCCTAATCCCATATTGTACGTGTTGTACATGACTTTTTCCTCCACGTCGCCTTCTTTGGCCAGCAGATGGAAAATAGGAAGCACAGGATAACTGTCTTTTTTAATCCGGGCATGCGCGCCCTCTGGCAGCATCCGCGGAATATTTTCGTAAAAACCGCCGCCGGTGATATGGCAGCAACCATGGATATGCACCCGGGCGTCTCGGATGGCGGACAATGCCTTCACATAGATTTTCGTGGGAGCCAGAAGCGTCTCTCCCAGCGTAGCGCCCAATTCGTTGTAATAAGTATCCAGAGACTTTCGGTTCATCTCAAAAATCTTGCGCACCAGGGAAAATCCGTTGCTGTGCACGCCGGAGGAAGCCATGCCCACCAGCGCGTCCCCGGCCTTGATGTCCTTGCCGGTAATCAAATCTTTCTCATCCACTACGCCCACGGCAAACCCGGCCAAGTCGTATTCGTCCTCCGGGTAAAATCCTGGCATCTCCGCCGTTTCGCCGCCCACCAGGGCCGCTTTTGCCTGCACACAGCCTTCCGCCACGCCGCTGACAATCTGCGCAATTTTTTCTGGAAAGTTCTTGCCGCAGGCAATGTAATCCAGGAAAAATAAGGGCTGTGCGCCGCCGCAGGCAATGTCATTGACGCACATGGCCACACAGTCAATGCCCACCGTATCATGTTTGTCCAGCAAAAACGCCAGCTTCAGCTTCGTCCCAACGCCATCCGTGCCGGAAACCAATGTAGGCTTTTCCATTTGTCCAAATCCGCCCAGGGAAAATGCCCCGGAAAATCCGCCGATATCTGTCAGTACCTCCGGGCGCATGGTCCGGCCGATGTGTTCTTTCATCAGTTCCACCGAGCGGTAGCCCGCCTCGATATCCACGCCCGCTTTCTTATAGTCCATAATGTCCTCCTAATAATTCTCGTATCCCGTCTGCTGCAGACGGGCGTCTTTGGCCTCCACCTGCTCTTTGAGTTCTTTGGCATAGTCTTTGAGTCGCCCCAGCAATTTTTCATCAGACGTGGCCAGAATCTTGGCCGCCAAAAGGCCCGCGTTGGCCCCTCCATTAATGGCCACCGTGGCCACCGGAATGCCCGACGGCATCTGCACGATGGAGTACAGCGAATCCCGCCCGCCCAAAGATGTGGTGTGCATGGGAATCCCAATCACCGGCATGGGGAAGATGGCCGCGCACATGCCCGGCAGATGCGCCGCCATTCCAGCGCCTGCGATAATCACCTTCCAGCCTTTTTCCTCCGCGGATTTGGCGTATTCAAAGAACACATCTGGTTCCCGGTGGGCGGAGATGATGCGCATCTCATACTCTACGCCCAGTTTGTCCAAAATCGCCGCCGCTTTGCTCATCACGGGCATATCTGAATCGCTGCCCATTACAATTCCTACTTTCGCCATTTGCCGTACCTCCTGAGTTTATTTTATTATGCGCCGTTTCCCTTTGTCAATAGGCGCCCCTGCGGTTATTTCTTTATCTTTGCTTTTTTGGCGCCGCTTCCTATTCATTTTCGTCAAACGACGCGTTTAGTCTCTCCGTTCCCGGCAGCGCAAACCTTCCGTTTTCCAAGATGGTTACCGGGCCGTCCTCTGTAAGAACCTGTATATGCCCCAGCGCGTCGTAGGGGATGGTGATGTCCGTGTGACAGCCCATATATGCCTTACTTTTGTCCTGCCTGCGCAAAAGAGAAACCTCGTTGTCCCGCGCAATGACTTCCCGGCCGTCGGGGTTGTGCACCGGGATATCCTCCGACCAGCTGTAACAAGTGTCGCCCACCGCGAAATGCGGCCCCATCTTCTCCGCTATTAATATAGGAAGTTTGTCTTCAATATGATATTTCCTGGCCGCCACATAGGCTGTGGTATTTGTGCCAATGGCAAATTCTCCCATGGGAAGCGTCTCATGATGGTACAAAAGATTTTCCCGGATGAAGTTCTGGTTGTCCGCCTCTTCGGAGAAATTGGCGCATCGGTACGATGTGATCATGCCGTCCTGAAAGGTCAGCTCCAAATCCCGGTACAAAAGCCCGTTCAAATAAACCTGGCTGACGTGCAGCGTCCCACAAGTCCCCGCCAGCTGCGGCGACGTAAAGACTTCCCCCACCGGAATATTCACATCCGCCACACAGTTTTCAAAAGCCGTCTGTGTTTGCACATCCTCCAACGGATGAATAGCCACAGTCAGATCTGTGCGGTTGCCGTTTTTCCCCTGGATATGCACCCGCCGGCCCCGGTCCAGCGCCTGGATAATGGTTTGCTGTATCCGCTGATACTCCCTGGAATCCAGCGTGTTTATCTTCATCACTTCCCGGAAAATCTCCTGAAAATTTTCCCCGATCTCCGGCACAGGCCACGCGATGATGGTAAAACTGCGCTCCTCACCCTTGATATAGCGATTGGTAATCTGCACCGTCTGGTTGTCACAGAAAACCTGCAGTTTCTGCTGACTTTCCGATAATGAAAGCGCCTCCGGGCAACTTTTCGGCGTAAAGGGCGTTTCCCCGAAAATCTCCATCACCGCCGGCCCGCCGTGCACGTTTGCCCAGTCCCTGCATTTTTCATACGCCATCTGCGTGGCCCGCAGTTTCCGCTGCACGAAGTCCTCGTCCAGAAAAAGCGCCGCGTCTCCCCGGTGGTCGTAATCAAACTGCATATTGGGAATGTGCCCGTAATAGCCGATGCGCTGATGCTGCCGCTTATTCACTGCGTGTGCGGCCGCCCGGTAAATCACAGGCTGAAGGCCCATTTCCCGAAACTGGATGACGGCGGCGCGCGCCACCCGCTCAAACCCTAAGCAGTAGCGGATATTCACCGTCTTCTTTTTGGACAAATCCTTGTGGGCAAGGATAAACCCCATCCGGTAGCCTTCCGTATACGTGCGGGCCATCCGATCAATCTCCTCCGCCGCAAGACCGTTTAAAAACTGCGCCACCTGCCGCTCGCTGTCCGTCACCCACTCGCCAAAATCATACAGGTAGGCGAGATCCTGCAGGTCGGCGCCCATAATGATTTTTTCCGCAAAATCACAGGCCGGGTCCAGCTGCTCCTGCACGCGCCGCCGGATCATTTCCTCGCAGTAATCGCTCACATACCAATAGAGGATCTTGCGGATCTCCTCCGGGGCCGGACGCCCCTCCCCGGCCGCAAATGCGCTGTACGTTTCCAGAAAAAGCTCACAGCAGACGGTCATATCCCACAGACGGCCTTCCATGGCGTAGACAATCATCCCCCGAAGCTCACTGTACAAAAAACTCAGATATTTTCCACAGTCTCCCAGCCGCGCCGCCGCCCAGGCGGGATTTCCATAGGAGCGGCCATAGTTCTCCGGCAAAATATCTTCATATAACAGAAAATTCCGCTTCTTTTTCTCTTCCGGCCCAAACGATTTCCAATTTTGCCCCGTCTCCGCCGCCAGCCGAAGAAATCGGGCCACCGCAGCAAAATAATCCTGCCACGCCGCCGCGCCCCGCGTTTCTTCCGCAATTTCGCCAATTCTTTTGTAAGCCAGTTCCCAACGCTCTTTTAGCAGCTCTTCCAATACACCATCACCTCTCTTAGCCATCCATCCTCGCATTTTCCGAGTTTTGTCTGTTGTCCTCTTCTGCCGCAGACAGATTTCCCAGCTTCACATGCTTCTGAATCAGACTGTCCATATATTCCCAGATTTCCGGCGGCGCCCACTGGCGCACCCGCTGGTTGCGCTTATACACCTGCTCCTTTGCAATCCCATGCTCCCGCCAGCTCTTCCCGCCGGAAGCGTCGTTTAAAAGAAGCGGCTGGCAGTTGTCCAGCACGCGGGCGAACCTGGCGTCCTGTGTTTCGCAGGCTTCAAATTCCTCCCACAGTCCTTTAAAATACGCTTTCTGGTCTTCCGGCAGCATCCCGAACAGCTTCTCTGCCGCCGCCACTTCTTTTTCATGCTGCGCCGCCTGCGCCTGCGCGTCATAAGCGTACGCGTCGCCCGCCCAGATCTCCACCAGATCATGAATCAGGACCATCTCCACCGTCCTCGACGCGTCTACAGACTCCGGCATATATTCCCGAAGCGTCAGCGCGCACATGGCCAGATGCCAGGAATGCTCCGCGTCGTTTTCCTTGCGGCTGCCGTCCGCCAGATAACTCTGCCGCCCGATTTGTTTAAGTTTATCAATTTCCCGCAGAAAATCCATCTGCTTTTTTATCCTCTCCCGCATTACTCCCTCCTAAGAAATGCCCATCAAATACAGTCCCAGCCAGCCCACCATGAGCAAACCGTTGGCAATGGCCCCCGCCGTGCACAGGGAATGGGACCGGTCCTGCGCCGAGAAGCTGAACAGCCCCATGAAAAATCCGTAGATCGCCAGCAGCATGGCGCAGACGCTGATTCCGCCAATCAAAGCCTGGCTGATCACATATTCCTGGAGGAAAAAGGAAACCGACACCGCCGCCAAAAACAGAATAAAAGAAATCACAGCCAGAACCACGGAAT
Source organism: uncultured Lachnospiraceae bacterium (assembly GCA_948444865.1). Classification (GTDB taxonomy): domain Bacteria; phylum Bacillota; class Clostridia; order Lachnospirales; family Lachnospiraceae; genus MGBC164599. Next base: position 7,889 of record CAOJVE010000013.1, on the reverse strand, counting down.
AAATCCCGCCTTCTGCCTGCTTCTGTTGTGCAAATGCGTATCTATATCGTTTTGCCATAAAAACGCCTCCTGATTTCATTGCAGATCCAAAACAACACATACCCCAGCAAAGCGCCCAGCGTATTCAGCATCAGATCATCCACATCAAAACTTCCCACCCGGAAAACCAGCTGCGCCGTCTCCACGCAGAGGCTTAAGGAGAAACCACTGACCGTGATCAGCAGCCAGTTCCGAAAACGATGGTTGATAACGGGGATGATATAGCCAAAAGGGATAAACCCGACCACATTCCCAAAAATATTCAGCGTCATAGCAAATACGCCCACTTGTTTCCTGTAAATCCAGAATCTGCGTATCTCTCTGAAAAGTATCAGATTGTACCTATACTCCCGTTCCAGTTCCGCCGCCCGTCCATAGGACTCCGCAAAAAACAAAAAATACACCAGCATTCCCATATAGATCATAAACAGGAATATCCCCAAATGACGAATCTGCTTTTTTGTTTTCTCCCTCACAACTCCATCCTCAACAATGCCTCTTCTTTCGGCCGACCTAAATCGTTATCTCATATTTTCTTTTTAAAAGCCTGGCGCCCGTGACGATCATCAGCACGCCGCTGGCCAGCCCCAGAATCGACACGGCGATCCCTATGGTCAGGTTCAAAATCCCTGCCTGTGATATGGTTTTGTATATTTTTTCATTCATACGCGAATCTCCTTTTCTTGAAATGGATTTCAGATCTCAGGCCTGCGCCCCATACTGCTCATAATAAGCGTCGATGGCCGCCTTCATGGCGTCATCGATGATTGTTTTTCCGTTATACGGACGGTTGTGCAAATGCTCTACCACTTCTCCCATGGTGACAATGGCAGTCGTGGGCAGTTCGTACTTTTCTTCGATCTCTTTGAGCGCGCTTTTCGTCCCCTGGCCCCGCTCCATCCGGTCCACAGAAACCACAAGGCCCACGGGCTTTATCTCTCCCTGCGCTTTCAAAATCGGCATGGTTTCCGCGATGGAAGTGCCCGCCGTGGTCACATCCTCGATCAAAACCACCCGGTCGCCGTCGCCCAGAGGGGTTCCCAGCAATATCCCTTTATCGCCGTGATCTTTTGCTTCTTTTCGGTTGGCGCAGTACCCGATCTCCCTGCCGTAGAGCTCGCTGATGGCTATAGACGCGGCCACCGACAGCGGAATTCCCTTGTACGCCGGCCCGAACAATACGTCAAAATCCAGACCGAACGCCTCCTGGATCGCCCGGGCGTAATACTGTCCCAGTCTGCGCAGCTGCGCCCCCGTCCGATAAAATCCCGTATTCACGAAAAATGGCGTCTTTCTTCCGCTTTTGGTCACGAAATCGCCAAATTTCAAAACGTCGCAGTCGATCATAAACTCAATAAATTCCTGTTTATACTGTTCCATTGTCTATCTTAAAACCTCCTGTTTTTGCCTGCCGCGCCTTTTGCCGCAAGGGCCGGGAAGCCCCGTAACTTAACCGCGGGGTTTCTCGCTTCTCCTTAGGCGCCCAGGCATTTTACGTAATTCCTGTATATTTATAATAATCCCGAGTCTACCATAAAACCCGGCTCTTTTCAATCGGTTTCTTGAAATGCGTCCACCGCCCCGATCAAATCGCGCACGTCGCTCATGCCGTATTTCTGCATATACGCCTCCAGCCCCTCCACGATCTCCTGGGTGACGCAGGGGTTTTTAAAGTTGGCCGTTCCCACGGACACGGCGCAGGCGCCCGCCAGCAGAAATTCCACCGCGTCTTCGGCGTTTTGGATGCCGCCCATGCCGATCACCGGCAAATCCACCGCATGGGACGCTTCGTAAACCATCCGCACGGCCACAGGTTTAATGGCCGGGCCGGAAAGCCCGCCGGTTCTATTGGCCAGCGCAAACGTCTTTTTGTGCACATCGATCTTCATGCCCGTCAGCGTGTTTATAAGCGATATGGCGTCCGCGCCCCCCGCCTGGGCCGCCCGCGCCATCTCCCCTATATCCGCCACGTTGGGGCTTAGTTTCATGATAATCGGCTGCGCCGCGCGTCTCTTCATCTGCCGGGTAATCTCTTCTAAAGCTTTCGCGTCCTGGCCAAAAGCGATGCCGCCTTCCTTCACATTGGGGCAGGAGACGTTGATCTCCAGCAGATCCACCGGCTCTTCGGCCAGCCGCTCCACCACCTGACAGTAATCTTCCACGGTTCTGCCGCAGACATTCACGATCACCCGCGTGTCATACTGCTTTAGGAAAGGAATGTCCCGCTGGCAAAACGTCTCCACGCCGGGATTTTGCAGGCCCACCGCATTAAGCATTCCGCCGTAAGTCTCCGCGATGCGCGGCGCGGGATTCCCGCTCCAGGGAACGCTGGACACGCCTTTGGTCACCACCGCCCCCAGACGATTCAGATCCACATACTCCCCGTATTCCGCACCGGAGCCAAACGTGCCCGAGGCCGTCATAACCGGATTTTTCAGCTTCACGCCCGCTATTTCCACACCCATATGGATCTCTGGCATCATAATTCCACCTCCGTACTTAAGAACACAGGACCATCCTTGCACACCCTTTTGCGGTACACCCGCAGATGGGCGTCCTCCTGTACCGCATCGCATACGCAGCCCAGGCACGCGCCGATTCCGCAGGCCATACGCTCCTCCATGGAAATCCAGCACGGGATGTTCCTCCCCTGCGCGTATACCTGTATGGCCCGCAGCATGGGCGCCGGGCCGCAGGCAAAAATCACATCCGCCTGTACGCCCTGTTCCCGCACCGCGTCCAGCACGTTGCCTTTTATAGCTCCGTCCGCCTCTGCCGCTTCGTCCTCTATGGCATAGACCACCGGACAGAATTTCTCAAAATCCTCTTTCAAAAACACTTCGTCCTTGTAACCCAGCACCGCCGTCACGTTCTCTTTTAACTGGGCCGCCGCTTCCAGCATCGGCGGAATTCCGATGCCGCCGCCCAGCAAAAGCGTCTTTTTCCCCCGCACTTCCTCGATGGGAAATCCGCTTCCCAATGGCCCCAGGACCTCCAGGCTCTGGCCGGCCTCCAGCCGTGAAAATTCCTCGGTGCCCGCCCCGACGACCCGGTATGCCAGGCGCAGCTCGTTTCCCTTCGTCTGACAAACGCTGATAGGCCTGGGCAGCAGGCGGCTGCCGTCTTTTCCGTATAACATCACGAACTGACCCGGCGCCGCATTTGACGCGATGTCCTTCGTCTCCAGCCACAGACTGTATACGTCCCTTCCAATCCGTTTTTGCTCAATTACTCTGCAATTTTCCTTCCGCTTCAAATTTACCATATAACCATCCTCTGCCGCTGTTACGCCTGTTCCAATGCCTGTCGTATATCCGCCGCCATGTCTTCCACTGCTTTCCTGGAGGCCTGGGCATAGCCTTCCTCCCCGAAAGCCGCGTACGCTTCCTGTTTGTAGGCCGCTATGATGCCCCGGGAGGAATTTACAATAGCGCCCAGCCCGTCTTCGTTAAAAAAGTTGGCCAGATCCGCACCCTTGGCCCCCTGCGCGCCATAGCCCGGCACCAGGAAAAACGTCTGCGGCATCAGCTTGCGCAGGGTCTTTCCCATCTCCGGGTAAGTCGCCCCGATCACCGCGCCGATATAACTGTACCGCTGCCCCATATGGTCACGGCCCCATTCGTCCACTTTTTCGCCGACCCACTCGTAAAGCGGCCGCCCGTCTATAAGCCGGTCCTGGAATTCTCCGCTGGAGGGATTGGAGGTTTTTACCAAAATAAACAGACCTTTCTTGTACTCTTTACACACATCCACAAAAGGCTTCACCCCGTCCGTGCCCAGATAAGGATTTACCGTGGCGAAATCTTCGTCAAAAGGCGCGTAGGACTGGCTGCCCACCTGCACCCGGCCCAGATGTCCGGCGGCGTATGCGGCCGATGTGGAGCCGATGTCGCCGCGCTTGACGTCGCCGATGACCACGAGATCCTTTTCTTTACAGTAATCCACCGTTCGCTTATAGGCTTGAAGCCCGGGAATTCCGAACTGTTCATACATGGCGATCTGCGGCTTCACCGCCGGGACCAGATCATAAATGGCGTCCACGATTCCCTTATTGAACTCCCAGACCGCCTGCGCCGCGCCCTCCAGCGTCTCGCCCCGCTCCTGAAAAGCTTTTTCCAGAATAAATCCCGGAATATAACTTAACATGGGGTCCAGCCCGGCCACAATCGGCGCCTTCGTCTTCTCTATCTTTTGAATCAGTTTTTCAATCATTTACCTATATCCTCCGTTTTATTCCGCCCGGTAAACCACTTCTCCGTCAAAAATCGTCGCCTTTACGCGGCCCTTGACTTTCCTGCCCTGAAACGGCGTATTTCTTCCTTTGGACGCGAAAGTGCGGCTGTCTATGGTATATTCCTCGTTGGGGTCGATGATGACCACATCGGCGGCTTTTCCTTCCCGCAGGGAGCCCCGGTCCAGATGGATAATCTGCGCGGGACGGTAACTCATCAGCTCCGCCATCCGCATGGGCGTAATCACCCCTTTATCCACCAGCTCCGTAATCGTCAGCGCCACGCTGGTTTCCAGCCCCACGATTCCGAAAGGCGCGTCCCGCATGGAGCCCGCTTTTTCCTTGGCGGTGTGCGGCGCATGGTCCGTGCTGATTACGTCCACCACGCCTTCCTTAAACGCCTTTAAGATTTCCTCCTTATCCTCCCGCCTTCTAAGCGGCGGATTCATCTTAAAGTTCGGATTGTCCCCCGGAATGTCTTCGCTGCAAAGCGTGAAATGGTGCGGACAGACTTCCCCAGTCACGGACATGCCCTGCTCTTTGGCCATTTTCAGCATGCGCATGCTCTGCTTCGTGGAGCAATGGCACAGATGCAGATGGGCGCCTGTGTCCTGGGAGAGAAAAATATCCCTGGCCACGATGATGTCCTCCACCACATTGCTGATTCCCGGAAGTTTTAACTCCTTGGCCTTCTCATCCTCGTTCATGCAGCCGTTTCCCGTCATAGGGCCGTCCTCGCAGTGGGCCATCACCGGGATGTCGTGCCGCTTGGCGATCTTCATGGCTTCCCGGTAAAGCTGGGAATTCATCACCGACTTCCCGTCCTCGGAGATGGCCGGAATGCCCGCCTCAATCATCTCCTCAATATCCGCCAGCTCTTCCCCTTTCTGCCCTTTGGTGATCGCCCCGACCTGAAGCACACGGATAGGGCATAATTCCTCCGCCTTATGGTGTACATAATGGACCCGGCTGGCCGTGTCAATCACCGGATGCGTATTGGGCATGGCCAGCACCGTGGTAAATCCGCCTTTGGCCGCGGCCTTGCCGCCGGATACGATGTCTTCCTTCTGTTCCTGCCCCGGGTCCCTGAAATGCACGTGCAGGTCAATCAGCCCCGGCATCACATAACAGCCGGACGCGTCCAATATCTGATCGGCCTCTCCCTTCTCTGCTTTTCCTACCTTTTGAATGACGCCGTCTTCTATATATACATCCGCGACTCCATCCAGTCTTGTATCCGGGTCAATCACCCGGCCACCTTTAATCAAAATACCCATAAGCGCCTCCATATCTTCTTATGCATGTTGCTTTTCCTGATTATAGCATGATTTCCATCAGCTAACAACCATCCTCGTAATCGATATCCTGTTCATCGAAAAACCGCTTCACGGTCTCATCCCACATCCGGTCCAGGGTTTTGTCCAGGGTAAACGCGCTGACCGCCGTCCCCGTGGTGCAGAGCATCTGCTCGCCATTATACTGAATATTCAAAAAAAGCCCCTTCACCTGGTCAGCGTCCATCTTAAACCCGCTCTTTTCCAGGGCCTGACGGGTTTTCTCATAGGAAAGACGGAACACGAACTGAAACTGCAGCGGCGTCTGCTTTCCCCGAATGATGGAATAGCACAAAGGCTTCACTTCCTTCCACAGAGAGTGGGTGCGGTGGCATCGTTCCAGGATTTCCCGCGCCTCCGGCGAAAAAAACTCCGGGTGCAAAGCGCCGTCGATGGTAAACGTATTGCCCATAGTGATGGAGGCCTCCGACAGCCAAAAAGAATCAAAACTGTCTCCAACCAGCAAATGCGACATAAAATTTTTTAAATTTGTAATTTTACATGCAATCATAGCGTACTCCTTCTACACTGCAAACACACTCTAATTCATTATATCGGAACTTGGCAAAAAAACCTAGAGATTTTTGAAAAACCCTTTAAAAAAAGGCATAGATATGATACTATAATGTGGTATTGAATACTATGTAAACCGGAAAAGAGGACGATATGAGTTATAAAATTGTAATTGACAGCTGCGGGGAGCTGCCCGCCTCATATAAGGAAGACGCACGCTTCGAGTCCGTGCCGCTCACACTGACCGTGGAGGGCGAAGACATCGTGGATGACGATTCCTTTGACCAGAAAAGCTTCCTGGCGAAAGTGGCCGCCAGTCCTACCTGCCCCAAATCATCCTGCCCGTCACCGGACCGCTACAAAAACGCCTACGATTGTCCGGCCGAACATATTTACGCCGTCACTTTGTCGGCGGAGCTGAGCGGCTCCTACAACAGCGCCATGCTGGGACGACAATTATTATTAGAAGAAACGCCCGACAAAAAGATCCACGTGTTCAACTCCAGATCCGCTTCCATCGGCGAAACCCTGATCGCCCTGAAAATCCAGGAATGCGAGGAAGCCGGCATGGATTTTGAAGAAACCGTGGCGCATGTGGAGGCGTACATCCGTGGGCAGCATACCTATTTCGTGCTGGAAAATCTGGAAACTTTCCGCAAAAACGGACGACTGAGCCGGGCGAAAGCCCTGACCGCAACCGTGCTGAACATCAAGCCCATCATGGGTTCCACCGACGAGGGGAACGTCCAGCAGCTGGACAAAGCGCGGGGAATCAACAAAGCCCTGGTCAAAATGGTGGACCTGGCCGTCGCCCAGGCCGTGGACACAGAAAAGAAGATCCTGGCCATCTCCCACTGCAACTGCCCGGAACGGGCGCAGATTGTAAAAGAAGCCATCCTGGAACGGCTGCCTGTGCGGGACGTTCTTCTGTTGGACACGGCGGGCGTCAGCTCCATGTACGCAAACGACGGCGGAATTATCCTGGTAATCTAAAACACTTTGCCTTTTCCAGGCTTTTCTTTTTGGAAAAACTATTGTATAATAACATGAAATAGGCAGTTGCGAAACTCCCCTAATCGTTTCGCAATGAACTAGAAAAGACAAGCAAAGGAGAATCTCTCATGAGTCAGGAAAAAGTAGACCGCTATAAAGCCCAAAAAGCCCGGCGGCATGAAATTTACAAAAAAGAAAAACGACTTCTGGCGCTGGAAAAACTGGCCGGAATCCTGATCTGCGCTGCAGTGGTGATATGGGTCGGATACTCTGTCTACGGAAAAGTTACGGCAGCTCAGAACGCAAAAGTTGTGGAAACAGTGATGGACGCCACAGCGATCGACGATTATTTATCAGAATTGAACACCGAAGAATAGTAAAAGAAAGCAAAACCCCCGAAGCGAAATCTTCGGGGGTTTTGTCTGGCATATTATAATTTCACAACGTTTGCAGCCTGCATACCGCGGGCGCCTTCGCTTAAATCATAAGAAACAGCCTGACCTTCATCCAAAGATTTGAAACCTTCCCCCTGGATAGCAGAGAAATGTACGAATACGTCGGCTCCGTCTTCCCCAGTAATAAAACCATAACCCTTTTCCGCGTTAAACCATTTTACAGTTCCCTTATTCATGATGTAACCTCCATAAAAATAAAAAATAATTAAAATGCTTACAGCCGCACAGGACCTACAGAATTCTACGACTTGTCCTCTGCCGCCGCCACTGAGGGCCAACTTGTCCATTTCAGGTTTACAACATCCAACAGATGGATTAAGGAGC
>CAOJVE010000012.1 GCA_948444865.1 uncultured Lachnospiraceae bacterium | reverse complement strand
GAAGCTTTGGCAATGGCGAAATATTTAGTTAATAACACGACTTTTCAGAATTTTTTTGCAAAAAGGCCGGAGCAGGTTTATATCAATACCTGGCACGGCACGCCCATCAAAGCAATGGGGTATGATGTGGCGGAGGGGAATTATGCCGCTGCGAATACAGTGCGGAATTTCCTGTGCGCGGATCATTTATTGTCGGCCAACAGCCAGATGACGCGGATGTATTTGCGCAGCTATAAAATGCAGGAAATATATACGGGTGAGATTTTGGAGGAGGGCTATCCCAGAAATGATCTGCTGGTCAGGACTTCTTTGGAGGGCATCAAAAGGAAGCTGGAGGCATATGGGATACAGTTGCAGGAAAACAAAAAGATTATTCTCTATGCGCCCACCTGGAGGGAAGTCGCGCCTGGCCGGGCGGTGGTCAACCCTTCTGAATTGCTGGAGGTGAAGGATCGGCTGGAGGCGGCTTTGGACTGTGAAAAATACCAGATCCTCATCAAGCCGCACCAGCTTGTGTATAAGCGTTTAAAAGACATGGCGGAGTATAAGGGCCTGCTGGTTCCGGCGACCATTGACGCCAACGAGCTGATGTCCGTGGTGGATATTATGATATCGGACTATTCCAGTATTTTTCTGGATTATATGACGCTGGAAAGGCCAATTTTGTTTTACATTCCGGATTTGGAAGAATACAAGCAGACCCGGGGACTGGACATTATGCCGGAGGACTTGCCAGGGCCGACCTCTTCCCGGCTGGAAGACATTATAGACGCGATACAGAATATGGAGCAGGCCCGGGAACAATACCGTGAATCCTACAGCGCCATGCGTGAAGAAATGTGCCCGTATGAAGACGGACAGTCCAGTCGGCGGGTGGTGGACGCTGTTTTCGGAATAAATAAACAATATAATGGCGTGCGTGCAGAGAAGACGAAGAAGACGCTGCTTTTGCACCGGGGGAAATTAAAAGTAAACGGGATCACCCATTCTTTTTTGAATTTATTGGAACAGATTAATTATGAAGAATTTGACGTGAGCGTGTATGTGATTGAGGATGAGAACGATCCATCCACGATGAAAATGATCGATTATATGAATCCCCATGTGCGGACGCTGGTGCGGACGGGGACGTATGTGTCCACACTGGATGAGGATACGAAGAGAGAGTTTGTCGTCCGAAGAGGCATGTACAGTAAATTTACGCGAAAGCTTTATCCCATACAGCTGGCGCAGAGAGAATATCGCAGATGTTTTGGAGACGCTGCGTTTGATTATATTGTGGATTTTGAGGGATATAACACCCTGTTCCCCATCGTTTTGCTGCAGGGCAATGCAAAGGTGAAATCAATCTGGCTGCATAATGACATAAAAAAGGAATTGTCCAGGAATGTAAACGGTGTATTTACAGTGCGCAAAGGACTGTTTTTTAATATATCAATATACCCGCAATTCGACCGGCTGGTATCCTGTGGGAAATCCGTCATGGAGGTAAACCGAAAGAACCTTGGCACAGAGGAAACTTATCAGAACTTTGTGTACGCGAAGAACACGCTGGATACAAAGCGCATCGAGGAAAATATCAAGTGGCAGGAGCTTGTGGAGCTAAAAGACAGGCAGTTTGTGATTCAGAATGCGGATGAAACGTATAAGAACAGAATATCGGCGCAGCTGATTGCGTTGCCCGAGGAGGATACCGTAAACTTTGTAACCATGGGCCGGATGTCTACGGAGAAGAATCACCAGGCGCTGATCAAGGCATTTGCGCGGCTGCAGCAGGAATATCCGAACGCCAGGCTTTATATCCTGGGCGACGGGCCGTTGCGGGAGGCGGAAGAGAAACAGGTCTTCAGTCTGGGATTGGAAGAAAAAGTGATTTTACCGGGAAATGTGAAGAATCCTTTTACCATTATGCAGAGGTGTCAGTGTTTTATTTTGCCGTCCCTTCATGAGGGCCAGCCGATGGTGCTTTTGGAAGCGCGGGCGATTCATATGCCGATCATTGTGAGTGAATTTTCAACAGTTTCGGACAGCCTTTTGCCAAAAGGCCAGCTTTTGATTAAGCCGACGGAAAAGAAGATTCTGGAAGGAATGCGCTCCTTTATGCGGGGCGAGACGCCTGCGGATTATGATTTTGATGTGCGCAAATACAACCAAGAGGCGTATCAGGAATTTGTGCGGGCGATCACCTGAGAGGAGGTAAGGATTCGATGGCGGATTTGGGAAAATTATGGAGCCAGACATCCGCGTATGCGGACTATTTGCAGCAGCCGATCGAGCAGAAGAATATTTTTTTCCTGACATCCAAAGGGGCGGGGAAACAAAACCTTTTGATGCACCTTTATGATTCTATGAAAAAACAGTCTCTTTGTCAGGGATATTCGATCTATTGGGCGGTCTCCAGAGAGGATAAAAAAACAGAAGAATGGTGCGGGCAAAACCAGATTGCATGGGTTTCCTGGGAGGAGGACGCTTATCTGCGGCTGCTGGCCACGTCGGCGATTTTGATCTCGGATGTAACGCTGCCTGTCTATTTTTCGCGCAGGCCCGGGCAGACCCACTGGAATCTGAGCGCCATCCGGGACCGAGAGGGCAGAACGAGAAAATACAGGCCGGGATACGACCAGGACGTGCTGTTGTGGCGGTACGGCCAGAATTTTCTGCAGAGTACGCATATCCTGGCGACCTCCGAGGAGGATGTCCGGCTGCTGCGGGACGACTATCATCTGGAAAATGCATACGATGGCTGCGTCTGCCAAATGGACGGATTTGACTTGCAGGACGCGCAGATGGATTCTTTGAGCAGGCGGATTTTCCAGGAGGATTCCCAAGCGGATGAAAAGGAGAATCTGCGGTTTCCGGTGAAGAAACGCCGGGTGTTGATTCAGCTCAACTGGAACAAGCGGGATTATCTGCGGGAATGGGTGCGCCTCTGGCTGGAATATGCGGATTATGACCGATATGACGTGACGCTGGCGACTATGCGGCCCAGGGAGCCTGTGGACATATACAAGCTGGCTCAGCTGCCCAAACAGGCGCGGGTGTTGATCCAGAGGGGCTATATGCTGACGGGGCTGCAGCAAAAAGAAGAGGAAAAGGAATACGCCAGGGATTTTTGGCTGCTTTCAGAAGACGAGCGGATGGCCAGCCATCCGGACATACAGGTGGCGTATGAAAATGAATGGCGCAAAATATTTGGGGACGCTTCTTTTGATGCAGTTCTTTTAACGTCTCTGCGTCCTTTTTGGCTTCTGGGCGCGAAAAAACATTGCGGCGAGCAGATATTCATCAGCTCCAGGGAGCTGGAAATCCAGGCGGACGGCTCCAGTGAGCGGTTGGATCGGTGGCAGAACAAATGGGAAGCCTTAAAGCAGATGAAGGCGGTCTACTGGTTCGGAACAGAGCAGGCGGAACTGGGCGAAGAGCGGAACGCTTTGTTAAAGCTTCCCACGCCCGTGCCGGCGAAATGGCTGAAAGGAGATACAGGGCAGCTGACCATTCTCCAATGCCAGGGCCGGGAATACGCCTTGCTGCTGCAGGGCAAAGACTGGCGGGAGCTGCGCGGAGAGGCAGAATTTATCCCCGCGCCGCCGGCCGGCCAGAGAGCCTATGTGGCCAGCGGGGACTTAAGCGGTATTCTTCCCCTGTTCAGACGGCTTTGCAAAAAGGAGCCGGACAGCTCGTTGTACGTTTTCGTGGGCGATCTGCCTGTGCCGGACGACGCTGTGGAAGAAGAGCTGAAAGACTGCGTAATCCCCATCGGCGGAACGGTCTGCGGAGACATGCCGGGGGCGTTTGATTATTTCCGGCGTTTTTGCGGCACGCTGCTATTGGGGGAGGAAGATCCCGGGCAGCTGGCGTCTCTGATGGGAATTCTGGGCAAGCCAATATACCGGGAAAAGGACGGACGTTTGGAAGAGATTTCGATCCAGGTAGATCAGGACAGCCTGTATGAACAGGGGAAAGAAGCTGTAAACCATATCTGGGAGAAATAAGATATAGGACGGGATTAAGTTGAGAAGACGAGAATACTTTAGAAGAATTGTCATGTTTGTTCTGGCGTCCCTGGTGATTCTGGCGCAGGCGGCGATGTTTGCGGCCGTATGGTATCTGTATTACCGGGGAAAGATTTTCGAGCCTTTCTGGAATAAAGGAAACTGGGCGCTGATCGCCATGTACACGCTGCTGCTGGTCCTTTTTTCCAGAATGTTCGGCGGTCTTCGGGTGGGCTATCTGAAGCGGATGGACGACATATATTCCCTGGCTTTGGCGGGCATTTGTTCCAATGCGGTGATTTATCTGCAGATTACGCTGATTAACCGCTGGTTTTTGCCGCCGGCGCCCATCCTGATTATGACGCTGGCGCAGTTCATCGTGATTGTAATCTGGACCTTTGGCTCCCGTTATCTGTTCAACCATCTGTACGGGGCCAGGCGGATGCTGGTCATTTACGGGGACCGAAAGCCCGACCAGCTGATTAAGAAAATGAAGTCCAGACGGGATAAATACGACATCGGCGGGCGGGTGCATGTGGATGTGGGGGAGAAACAGATTTTCCGGATGATGAAGGATTATGAGGCCGTTATCATCTGGGATCTCCCCTCGCAGGTGCGCAACAAATACCTGAAATATTGTTTCGCCCATTCCATCCGCTGCTATATTACGCCGAAGATATCGGACGTGATCCTCACGGGAACCGACCGGATTCATTTATTTGACACGCCGCTTCTGGTGGCCAGGAATATTGGGCTGAACGCGGAGCAGCTGGTGGTCAAGCGGTTCATGGACATCGTGATTTCCATCATCGCCATCGCGCTCACGTCGCCGATTATGGCCCTGTGCGCCCTTGCGGTAAAACTGTGCGACGGGGGTCCGGTTTTTTACCGGCAGGAGCGGCTGACGCAGAATGGAATGTCTTTTCGAATTTTCAAATTTCGGAGCATGTACGTGGATTCGGAGGCGAACGGCGCCCGGCTGGCGTCTAAGCACGACGACCGCATCACGCCGGTGGGACGCGCGCTGCGCAATCTGCACTTTGACGAGCTTCCCCAGCTTTTCAACGTCCTGGCGGGGGATATGTCCCTGGTGGGGCCGCGCCCGGAGCGCAAGGAGCTTATGAAGGAATACCAGCGGGAGATTCCGGAGTTTTATTACCGGCTGAAAGTGAAGGCGGGGCTTACGGGATACGCGCAGGTTTACGGGAAATACAACACCACGCCCTATGACAAGCTGAAACTGGATCTGTTTTATATTGAGAATTATTCGATTTTCATGGACATTAAGTTAATGTTTCTCACATTTCGGATTTTATTCCAGAAGGAAACCTCCGAAGGGGTGGAGGATCGGCAGACCAACGCCCTTTTGGATTCGGCCAAGGAGGATGAGGAAAAATGAGCGGCCCTTTGGTGTCTGTAATCATGCCCGCCTATAACAGTGGAAAAACGATCCGGCAGGCGGTGGATTCCGTATACGGCCAGCAGGCGTCTTTGGAATTGATCGTGATCGACGACTGTTCCGAGGACGATACCGGCAGTCAGTTGGAAAGCTACCGGCAAAGGCCGGATTTTTATTATATAAGAAATGAGAAAAACCAGGGCGTCGCCGCCTCCAGGAACCGGGGCGTCTCCATGGCGAAAGGAAAGTACGTGGCGTTTCTGGATTCGGACGACTGGTGGGCCGAGGGGAAATTAAAAGAGCAGCTTCGGGTGATGGAGGAAAGTTCGGCGCCGCTGTGCTGCACAGGCCGGGAGCTGATGCGCGCGGACGGCTCCGCCACGGGAAAATACATCGGCGTAAAGGAGCGGATCGCTTATCGGGATCTGCTGAAGCACAATAGCATTAACTGTTCCTCTGTGCTGCTGCGCGCCCCGGTGGCCCGGGAGTTTCCCATGTGTTATGACCAGAGCCACGAAGATTATATCGCCTGGCTCAAGATTCTGAAAAAATACGGGTGGGCCATAGGCATCGACAAGCCTTATCTGAAATACCGCTGCAGCAGCGGCGGCAAATCCGGCCGCAAGTGGAAGTCGGCTAAGATGACCTTTCAGGCGTACCGCTATATGGGGTACAGCCTGCCAAAGAGCTGTCTGTTTTTTTTATCGTATGCGGTCCACGGAATATATAAATACAGGTAAATTATGAAAAAAAAAATAAACGCCATACTGCAGGCGCAATGGATGAAGCGGTCGCTGGCATCCAAAATACAGAAATGCCAGTGGGTCTTTTCCTCCACGGAAAACACGCATTTTGATTCCAATTCGCGGTATCTTTTCCAATATGTCTATGCGCATTTGCCGGAGATCGTCCCGGTGTATGTGATGAACGACGAGGAAAAAAGAAAGAAGCTTCAGGAAGAATATCCGAGGGCGAAGATTATAGACACGAACACGCGCGCCGGGATTCGCACGGCGCTGGAATCGGGCGCCTGGTTCACTTCCGCCGGGCTTCCGGTCTACGGCGCGGGACTGGCCAAAGGGCGGGCAATCATAAATCTCTGGCACGGCGTGCCGCTAAAGAAGATCGTTCTGGCTGAAAAGCGGGGGCATTTGCTGTACCGTCTTTTTTTTCACCTCCTATTTTCCCGAAATTACGCCTGGGTTCTCACCACGTCCTCCCATCTGATTCCCGTCATGCAGGAGAGCTTTGGGGTGAAGGCAGAGCAGGTGAAAGTGTGGGGGCAGCCGCGTAATGACTGTCTGTTTCGCAGCCGGGACGCCAAAGAAGCGCTGGGCGGAATTTACGGGGAGCTGCCGGAATTTTCCAAGGCCGTTTTGTACGCGCCCACCCACCGGGAAAATCGGCCGGTGCGGCTCTTTCCGTTTGACGATTTCAGTCCGCAAAAGCTGGAGAGATTTTTGGAGGAAGAAAAGATCCTGCTTTTCATCCGCACGCATCTGTACACCATGCAGAATGTGCGGGGGCAGGAGGCGGCGGACTCATCCAGGGTTTTGTGGCTGAACGAGGACAGGGCGGAGGATGTGATGGAAATATTAAACGCGTTCGATTTGCTGATTACAGATTATTCCAGCATCTATATTGATTTTTTGCTGACTCAAAAGCCCATGATGTTCCTTCCTTATGATAAAGAGGAATACCTGGCCGACCGGGGTTTAAATTTCCCTTACGAGGAATACACGCCCGGGCCGAAGCCGGAGACGTTCGCGGAATTTAGCGGACAAATGAGAGAGCTGCTGGCAGAGGACGACGCCTATGTGAAAAAGCGTGAAGAGGCTGCGCTTTTTTTTAACGAAGTTCGGGAACCCTGCTGCGGGGACATCTGCGATCGGGTGCGGGAATATCTTGCGCGGTGAAGGTTGAATTCTATCGGTTTTTGTGCTATGATTCGATAAGCGCATAGGAGTTTGCAGGCAGCGTCGGAGGAAGAATAGAATGAAGTTTGTGAATGATTTGAAGAAGTATTGGGATTATACCAAGCGCTCGGCGAAAGCGGAGCTGAAATCCGAGGTGGCCAGCTCTTATCTGAACTGGCTGTGGTGGATTCTGGACCCGCTGCTTTTTATGATGGTGTATACATTTATCGCGCAGGTGGTTTTTAGCGGCAGGGAGAAGTTTTTCCCTGTGTTTGTATTCATCGGTCTGACGATGTGGAATTTTTTTAATAAGATTGTGATTGGAAGCGTAAAGATTGTAAGGAACAACAGCGCGATCGTCTCAAAGGTGTATGTGCCGAAGTTTATTCTGGTCATTCAGAAAATGCTGGTGAACGGGTTTAAGTTTGTCATGTCCTTTATTTTGATGGTGATTATGATGTTTTTTTTCAGGGTTCCGATTACCTGGAAGATCCTGTACATGATCCCGATTGTGCTGATCCTGTGGATTTTAACATTTGGCATAAGCAATCTGATGCTTCATTTTGGCGTGTTTGTAGAGGATCTGCGCAATGTAATGACGGTGCTTTTGAAGCTGACCTTTTATATGTCCGGGATTTTCTACTCCATACCCAAACGGGTGCCGGCGCCGTACGATGAATTTCTGATGCGGGTGAACCCAATCGCTTTTTTGCTCAATTCGGCCAGGGGCTGTATGCTTTACGGCGAAGCGCCCAGCGTGCAGATGCTGCTTTTCTGGGGGGTGTTTGGGCTGGTTGTGTCCTGTGTGTCGATTAAAATACTGTATAAATACGAAAATAGTTATGTAAAGGTGATATAAAATGGAAAACCGGGAAATTGCCCTGGATGTGAAAGACTTGAGAATCAGTTACCGCTGCCTGAAATCTTTTTCGATTAAGAGAAGTCTGCTGCAGCTTAAGAAATCCAAAGTGGAAATATTTGAGGCTGTCCGCGGGGTCAGCTTCCAGGTACCCAAAGGGGAGATCCTGGGGATGGTGGGAAAAAACGGCAGCGGGAAGTCCACGATGCTCCGCGCCATTGCGGGGATCTTTTCCCCGGACAGCGGAACCATTGACCTGCACGGGCACAGCGTGTCCCTTCTGTCCATCGGCGTGGGCTTTCAGAAATCCTTAAGCGGCAGGGAGAATATTCTGCTGTCCGGCATGCTGCTGGGATTTACGGAAGAGCAGGTCCGCGAAAAAATGGATGAGATTATCGCGTTTGCTGGTCTGGGAAGATTTATCGACATGCCGGTGAAGACCTATTCCAGCGGCATGCATTCCAAACTGGCGTTTTCGATCACGGCGGTTCTGGAGTCAGACATTATGCTGATTGACGAAGTGCTAAGCGTGGGAGATGTACGGTTTAAGAGGAAGAGCTCCAGGAAAATGAAGGAGCTGATTTCCAATAAAGACCGGACGGTGGTGATCGTATCGCATAATTCAGAAACTCTCCGTAAACTCTGCACAAGTCTGCTGTGGCTTCACGACGGCCAGGTCCGCATGGTGGGCAAGCCGGATGAAGTATTGGAAGCTTATGAGGAATTTATGAATTGAGGTGCAAAGGATGAAAAAAGTAATTACCTACGGAACGTACGATCTGCTTCATTATGGGCATGTGAATCTGCTCCAGCGGGCCAAGGAGCTGGGGGATTACCTGATCGTGGCGCTGTCCACCGATGAATTTAACTGGAACATGAAGCAGAAGAAATGTTATTTTCCCTATGAGGAGAGGAAACGTCTGCTGGAGGCCATCCGCTACGTGGATCTGGTGATACCGGAAAACAGCTGGGAACAGAAGATTTCAGATGTAAAAGAGTTTAAAGTGGACACCTTTGTCATCGGCGACGACTGGGAAGGGAAGTTTGATTTCCTGAAAGAATACTGCGAAGTGGCATATCTGCCCAGAACGCCGGAAATTTCTACCACACAGATAAAAGAAGATTTGAAGAAATAAGCGATAAAATCCATTTGGGGAGATGGAGTAGGTCTTTACAGGGGAGACATGCATGTTTTACTTGAAGGGGAAAAATATTGTCCTGCTGGCGGCGCTTTTTCTGCTGGTCATGTGCGGCGCGCTGGCGGGGGCTGCGGTGGACGCCGGCGCCAAAATCAAGGAGGTCAGCGCGCTGGAGAATCCACAGTGGAGCATGGTGGGCCAGGTGGGCGTGACCCAGGAAGAGGGCTGGCCACAGTCCATGTGCGTGACCGATCAGTATATTGTCTGTTTTGAAAATACATCCAATAACAACAATGACCCGGATACGCTGCTGGCTTTTTATAAGAACGATTACGACGAAAACGGGAATCCGGTGGAGCGCTACAGTCTGGCCAAGGTAGTTACGGAGCGGGATTACGAGCACGGCAACGGCATGGCCTACAACCGCAACACCAACGAGATCATCATTGCGCCCAGCAAACCCCGGAAGAAGGAGAACCGGGGGATTATCTATATCGTGGACGGAACCACGCTTTTATACAAGCGGAGCATCCTGGTGGCCGACGAGGGCTGGCGGGTGGAAGCCGTGGAGTACGACGCGGAGAATCATCAGTACATTTTGCTGGAAAAAGACACCGCCCGCAATTACCGGTTTGTTTTCACCGACGAGGAATTTCACGATCTGCACTATTTCGACGCGATCGCGGCGGGCCGGGGGATCGTGTGCCAGGATTTCACCATATCCGGCGACTATATGCTGCTGCTGACCACGCCCCAGGAAGAGTTGGGCAACGTGCCCGGCCTTCTGGTTTTTTCCAGAAGCCAGGAGGTGCAGCTGGCCAATTACCGGCTTTATATAGAAGGAATCGGCGTGCAGGAGGCGGAATCCATCGCGGAGGTTTCGCCGGGCCATATTCTGGTGGCGTTGGGCATTCAGGCGCCCAGGAGCATCGGCTTTTTTGAAACAGAGCTGCAGGCGGTTTTCAAGGTGACCACCTCTGTGGAGCATGGGGACGTGACCGGCGGGCAAGACCAGCTGGACGAGGGGAGCAATTACACCGTGACCTACACCCCGGATGAAGACTATGAGCTGTCCACGCTTTCCATAGACGGGGTGCAGCAGGACATTGCGGCGTTTCCCAACTCCTATACCTTTGAAAATCTCTCCAGCGACCACACGCTGGACGTGACGTTTAAAGAGATTCCCAAGTTTGACATCACGACGTCCGTGACCAACGGTTCCATCGACGATACGCTGACGGTCCGCCGGGATAAGGACGGCAAGATATCCTATCAGCCCAGGAAACATTATGAAATGGACCAGGTGCTGATCGACGGAACGCCGGTGGAGAACCCGCAGGACTGCCTGGAATCCTACACCTTTGTCAATGTGCAGGGGCCGCACAGCATCGAAGTGCGGTATAAAGAGATTCCGTCCTACACGATCACCACAGAAGTCGTCAACGGCACGATCAGCAAGACGCAGCCCAAGGTTTACCGGGATGAGGATTTTGAGGTGAAATATTCGCCCCAGGAAGATTATCAGCTGGCTTATGTGGAGGTGGACGACCAGTGGATGCAGCGGATTCCGGAAAATATGATGGAAAAATACTCCTTTGACAACGTGCAGGGACCGCACCGGATCAAAGTCGTTTACCAGTGGAAATATATGCCGTACATAATATTTGGCGCAATGTGGGCGCTGGCTCTCTTTTGCGGCATCATTTATGGCTTCTACATTCTCTATATGGAGAGGCGCAGAAAAAGAGACGAGATGATACGCAGGCGGCTGGAAGACAGGCTCCGCATGCAAAAAGAGCTGGAGGAAGCGGTTCAGAGAGTGAAGAGCCGTTCATCCGGCGGCGGAGGAAAAGGGCATGGGAAAACTTAAAAGTCATTTGCTGAAAATTCGATCCTGTTTACGGATGACCTGGTACCTGCTTTTTTTGGGCAGACCTGGTTTAAAAGACGGCTGGATTCTGATCGACTCCAAAAACGGCAAAGATCTGGGAGGCAATATGCTCCGCATCGCCCAGGAGCTGACAAACGATCCCGCCTACAAAGGATACAGAGTTTTCCTGTCCTACGGCATGGGCCGGCGGCGGGAAATGAGCAAAATGGCCGCCCAATATGGCCTGAAGGGGGCGACGCTTCTGCTGGAAGGCGGATTTCGCTACGCGAAGGCAGCCGCCCTGGCCAGGCATTTGTTTACCGACACTTCTTTTCCTCTGTGGTTTGTGAAAAAAGAGGGGCAGGTCATTGCCAACACCTGGCACGGCACGCCCCTGAAAAAAATGGGCAAGGACGTGGGAAACCGCGCCTACGACATGGGAAATGTACAGAAAAGCCAGCTGATGGCGGACTATCTGATCTATCCCAGCGATTACATGCGGGACACAATGGCGTCCGCGTATTTTCTCACGGATTTATACAAAGGAAAGATCCTGTGCTGCGGCTATCCGAGGAATTCCATTTTTTTCCGTCCGGAGGAGGGCCAGCGGCTTAAGGAGCGGCTGGGCCTTCATGGGAAACGGCTGTACGGCTACATGCCCACATGGCGGGGCGTGCTGAAGAAGATTGACATGGAAAAAAACGTGGGCCAGATTCAGCGGTTTCTAAATGAGGCGGACGAAGGGCTGACGGAGGAGGAGATTCTTTTCGTGCGGCTGCATCCGTTTATCCAGGACACCGTGGACTATTCCCGGTACAGGCGGATTCGTCCGTTTCCGAAAGGGTATGACCCCTACGATATTTTGAATATGTGCGACTGTCTGGTGACGGATTACTCCAGCGTGATGTTCGATTACGCTTTCTCGGGGAGAAAGATCGCGCTGTTTGTTTTTGACAAAGCCGCCTATATGCAGGAGCGGGGCGCCTATGCGTCCATCGATGACTTTCCCTTTCCCCAGGCGCAAACGGTCCCGGAGCTGCTTGGCGAACTGCGCGCGCCGAAAGAATACGACGATGGCGAATTTCGGGAAAAGTTCTGTCAGTATGGCGATCAGGACACGGCGCAGAAGCTGTGCCGCCACATTGTAAAAGGCGAGAAAGTCTACGAGGAATTTCAGTCGCCTAAGAACGGAAAAGAAAACGTACTGATCTACAGTGGCGATTTATCCAAAAACGGCCTGACCACGGCGCTTTTGAATCTCCTGGGCAACATAGACCTGGAAAGACGGAACTATTATGTGACGTTTCGCTCCGCGCTTTTGCAGGAGGAGCCGGAGCGGGCAGGGCTTTTGCCCGAGCGGGTAAGGCTTTTGCCCATCGCCTTTACGGGCGGCCAGTCGCTGGGGGAAGCGCTGGCGATTTTTCTGCACTTTTACGGCAATGTGAACGCTTCCTTTGTTGTGAAAAAAGCCGACCGGTATTTCAAGCGGCTGTATCGGTGCAGCTTCGGCGGCTATGATTTTGGCCATGTGATTCAGTACGCCGGCTATGAACGGCTGATGATCCATATGTTTCTGCAGGCGCCGGCCCGCCGGATGATTTTCGTCCATAACGATATGGTAAGGGAGGCCGCGGGAAAATACAGATCCTCGAAATCCACGTTTCAGAGAGCTTACCGGGAGTATGACCGGGTGGTTCCGGTTACAGAGGACATCTGTCCGCCGACGATGCAGCTGGGCGGGCGAAAGGACAACATCCGGGTTGTGAACAACTGTCACGATTACCGGGCGGTTTTGGAGAAATCCCGGATGGAGCTGGAATTTCAGAAGAATACGGACTGCAATGTATCCATAGAGAGGCTTCGGGAAATACTGGAGAGTAAGGCTAGGAAAATCATTACCATCGGGCGTTTCTCGCCGCAGAAAGGGCACGACATGCTTCTTCGGGCATTTGACCGGAGCTGGAAGGAGAACCCGGACAGCTTTTTGATCATCATTGGCGGCTATGGAGAACTGTACGAGCAGACGGCTGCCCAGGCGAATGCTTTGGCGTGCGCCGACCATACGGTCATCATCCGGTCCATGGCAAATCCCATGCCGGTGTTAAAAAAATGCGATTTGTTCGCGCTTTCGTCGCTGTACGAGGGATTGGGGCTTGTCTTGCTGGAGGCGGACACGCTGGGCGTTCCGGTTATCTCCACGGACATTGCGGGACCCCAGGGATTTTTAAAAGAACATGGAGGCTTTTTGACCGCGCCGGATGAAGACGGGATCTACGAGGGCATTCGGGCGTTCGGCGAAGGCCGGGTAAGGGTCATGGGCGTGGATTACGAGGCTTATAATCTGCGCTGCGTGCGGCAGTTTGAGGAATTGTTTTTACCATAAAGACCCGCCGCAATAACTTTTATTCATGGTAAAGCGCCTGCGCGGCAGGCGTATGCAGGTTCAGAAAAGAGGCGATAAGGATGGAGCTGGTTAAGAAAAAAGGCGACTGTTGTGGGTGCAGGACCTGTGAGCAGGTATGTCCCAAAGGGGCAATCCACATGGAGGCGGACGAATGCGGTTTTCTGTATCCGCAGATCGACCCGGAAAAATGCGTGGACTGCGGGCTGTGCCTGGAAAAATGCGCGTTTCAG
Organism: uncultured Lachnospiraceae bacterium; assembly: GCA_948444865.1. GTDB lineage: Bacteria > Bacillota > Clostridia > Lachnospirales > Lachnospiraceae > MGBC164599. Next base: position 16,554 of record CAOJVE010000012.1, on the reverse strand, counting down.
AGCGGCTATAAGAAGCGCAAGACATTCGAGCCGTATTATGGCTACGGCGTGCGCCACAAGAAAAAAGAGGTGTATATGAACAGCCGTTCCGGAGGCGCGTTTACAGCGCTGTCCAACGCCGTTCTGGCGCAGTCCGGCGTCATCTACGGGGCGGGATTTGCCCCCGAGGACGAGCCGTATTTTGTGAAACACATAAGCGCACAGACCAAAGCGGACCGAAATAAGATGCGCGGCTCCAAGTACGTCCAGAGTGACTTGGGTCATGTTTTTTCGGAATTAAAAGAAAAGCTGGAGGCGGGACAATCGGTTCTGTTCTCGGGCACCGGCTGTCAGGTGGGCGCGCTGCACGCCTTTTTGCCGAGGGAATATGAGAACCTGTACACCATAGACATCATCTGCCACGGCGTTCCATCCCCCAGGCTGTGGGCGGATTTTGTGCATATGCGCGAAGAGGAAAAGGCCGGCAAAGCACAGAGGGCTGAGTTCCGAAACAAAAAGAAGTGCGGGTGGAAGGCGCATAAAGAGACGGTGGTCATCAACGGGACGCCCTACACGTCCAGGATTTACACCAAGATGTTCTATGGGTGCAACATCCGGGAGTCCTGTTTTCAGTGTCCGTACGCCAATAAAAACAGGCCCGGAGACATTACCCTGGCGGATTTCTGGGGCCATGAGAAGGCCATGCCCGGCATGTGGGACGACGACAAGGGAATCTCCCTTGTGCTGGTCAATAACCCCCAGGGCATGAAGCTGTGGGAGGCCGCAAAAGAGGAAGTGGATTTTGTGGACGTCACCGGATACCCGTACCGGCACGGCAGGCTGAAAAAGCCCATGGAAAGGCCGGAAGCCTACGACGAATTCTGGGATGACTATAAACAGGAAGGATTTGCCTACTGCGCGGAAAAATACGCGGGCTATAAGATAAAGGGGCCAGGGCCGCAGCCGGCGGACTCTTCTTCGGAGGGGCAAAAGGAAAGCATCTTGATAAGATTATGGAAGAAACTGTCTGGGAAAGAAGGTTGATACGGCCTTTGAGGATGGAGATATGAAAGAGATAAAGAAAAAATTAGTACAACTGCGGGTATGGTTTCTGATGTCGTGGTATGTCCTGTTCTATAATAAAGAAACGCTGAAAAAGGCCTGGATCTTAATGGATTCAAAAAACGGCAAAGATCTGGGCAGCAATATGCTGCGGATCGCCGAGGAGCTCACTCACAACCCAGCTTACAGGAAATACCGCCTTTTCATATCCTGCAACCAGGATAAAAAGGCGGACCTGCAGAAGATGGCCGCCCAGTACGAACTGCGGGGCGTGACATTCATCCGGGAGGGCGGCTTCCGGTACGCGAAGGTCGCGGCCCTGGCCGGATATATTTTCACGGATACGTCCCTGCCCCTCTGGTTTGTGAAGAAAAAGGGCCAGGTCATTGCCAACACCTGGCACGGCACGCCGCTGAAAATGATGGGCAAAGATGTCTATAACCGCGCGTTCGATATGGGAAACGTGCAGAAAAACCATCTGATCGCCGACTATCTGATTTATCCCAGCGATTACATGAAGGCCTGCATGACCTCGGCGTATTTCCTGGACAATCTTTTCCAGGGAAAAATCCTGTGCTCCGGCTATCCCAGAAACTCAATCTTTTTTGACAGGGACCGGGAAGGGACGCTTCGGGGCCGGCTGGGGCTGGAGGGCAAGCGGCTCTACGGCTATATGCCCACGTGGCGGGGCGTTTTGAAGCGCATCGACGCCAACAAAAATACGTACCAGGTGGAATACTTCCTGCAGGATATGGACAAAAAGTTTGAAGAGGACGAAATCTTTTTCGTGCGTCTGCATCCGTTTATCGGCAATACCATCGACTACTCCCGCTATAAGCATATCCGGCCGTTTCCAGAAGGGTATGAGCCTTACGATATCTTAAATATCTGCGACTGCATGGTGACGGATTATTCCAGCGTGATGTTCGATTTTGCCAATTCCGGCAAAAAGATCGTGCTGTTCGTGTACGACAAGGAACTGTACATGGACGAGCGGGGCGTGTATGTTTCCATGGACACGTTCCCGTTCCCCCAGGTGCGCCGGGTGGACGACCTTTTAAAAGAGCTGCGCTCGCCCAAACAGTACGACGACCGGAAGTTCCTGGAGAAATTCTGCCAGTATGATCAGGAGGGCGTGGCCGAGAGACTGTGCCGCCATATCATAAAAGGCGAGAAGGTCTTCCAGGAATTGTGCGCCGCCAAAAACGGAAAGGAAAACGTGCTGATCTACAGTGGGAACCTCTCCCAAAACGGTCTGACCACGGCGCTTTTGAACCTTTTTTCCAACATCGACCTGGGAAAAAGAAATTATTATGTGACGTTTAAATCCCTGTCCCTGAAAAAAGAGCCGGAGCGGGTGGCCATGCTGCCGCCCCAGGTGGGATTTTACCCCATTGCGTTCACGCGGGGCGAATCTCTTGGCGAAGCGGCGGCTATTTTTTTGTATTACGAGAAAAACGTCACGCGGCCTTTTGTGGCAAAGCGGGTGGACCGTTACTACAGGCGGCTGTACCAGGGCATCTACGGCTGCTGTGATTTTGGCTGCGTCATCCAGTATACGGGCTATGAACGGGCGATCATCAACATGTTCGGCCAGTCCCCGGCAAGGCGGATGATTTTCGTCCACAATGACATGATTCGGGAAATGGAAACCAGAAATAACCAGCATAAGCCTACCATCCAAAGGGCTTATCGCGAGTTTGACAAAGTGATCCCGGTCACGGAGGATATCTACGGGCCGGCGGTGGAGCTGGGGGGACGCACAGAGAACGTGCAGATCGTCAACAACTGCCACGATTACCGGGCGGTCCTGGAGAAATCCCAAAAGGATCTGCAGTACGATTCTTTCACAAAGTGCAGCGTGCCCCAGGAAGAGCTGCAGCGGATCTTAGACAGCGATTCCAGGAAAATGATTACCATTGGGCGTTTTTCACCGGAAAAAGGGCATCATCTCCTTTTGAAAGCGTTCGGGAAATATTACGAGGAAAACCCGGACAGCTATCTGATTATCATTGGCGGCCACGGGAAATTGTACGAGGAGACGATTGCCCAGGCGGCGGCCATGCCCTGCGCCGACCGCGTGATTATCCTGCAGTCCATCTCAAACCCCATGCCCATACTGGCAAAATGCGACCTGTTTGTGCTGTCCTCGCTGTACGAAGGGCTGGGCCTGGTGATTCTGGAGGCGGACACGCTGGGTATTCCGGTCATAGCCACAGATGTGCCGGGGCCGCACTGTTTCCTGACGCAGCACGGCGGCTACCTCATATCCCCGGACGTGAAGGGAATCTTTAAGGGCATGAAGGCCTTCGAGAAGGGCAAGGTAAAAGTCATGGGCGTGGACTATGAAGAGCACAATATCCATGCCGTGCAGCAGTTCGAGGAATTGTTTTCAGAAGCCGGGCGGTAGATTTGGAGGTAAAGGATGAAAATAGGGATTGTAACTTTCCACAGCGCCCATAATTACGGGGCTGTTTTGCAGGCATGGTCTTTGCAGGAATATCTGAAGGAACAGGGCCACCAGCCGGAAATCGTGAACCTGCGCCTTCCGGTGATCGACAAACTGTACCGCATAGTGAACAAGACCAATAAAAAGGTCTGCAAAAGCCTGCGGGTCAACCGTTTGGTGAATGAGGCGTATTATCGGGTGCGCTGCGTCTATCGGTATCTGAAGCCGGATACGGGAAAAGTGGAGAAATACCGTAAATTTGAAGATTTCATCAACAATGTCCTTCCGGTGACGAAAGAGTTCAACCGCTATGAAGATCTGTGCAAAGCGAACCTGCATTACGACGCGCTAATCGCCGGGAGTGACCAGATTTGGAATGCGGTCATGATGAAAAACATCAACCCGGCTTACTTCCTTCAGTTTGCCAACCAGGATGCGATTCGGATCTCCTATGCGGCCAGCATCGGCACCGACGAAATACCGGCGGAGTATAAAATGATGTTTCGGCGTTGTCTTCGGGACTTCGACTACATCTCCGTGCGGGAGAAGCGGGCGCAGGAAGAGGTGCAGGCGCTGACCAGCCTTCCGGTGGACCTGGTGGCTGACCCCACATTTTTGCTGGAGCGGGAAGATTTCGACGCATTGCGAAAGGAACCGGAGGCCGCCGGGAAATACATCTATGTGCACAACGTTCACCTGAGCCGGGTGGACGAGGCGTTAAACGGCGTGGTGGAGGAAATGTCCAGACGGCTGAATCTGCCGGTCATCCACAACTGGAGCAAGAAAGTATTTTCCAACGAGGCGGGTCATTTTACCGGCGGCGTAGGCGAATTTCTCGGCCTGGTGGCGTCGGCGGAATATGTGGTGACGAATTCATTTCACTGCACGGTGTTCGCGATTATTTACCAGAGGAACTTTATCACTGTGCCCCACTATAAACACCCGGACCGGATGCGTAACCTGCTGGAGAGTCTGGGAGTATCGGAGCATCTGATCGGAGATCGGAAGCTTGTGCCGAAAGATTTGGGGCGGCTTTCCATCGACTACGAAAAAGTGGAGGAAAAGAAAGCGGCCATGGGCGCCCACGCCAGGGAATTCCTGGATAAGTCGCTGACGGCCAAACGGGCGGACCACGGGAAGGGCTTTATAAAAACCGGGGACATTTTCCAGTGCTGCGGCTGCGGCGCCTGTAAGGACATATGCCCGAAGCAGGCTATTTCCATGAAAGAGGACGCGGAAGGGTTCCAGTATCCGACGGTGGACGAAGACAAGTGCGAACACTGCGGCAAATGTGAAGAAGTCTGCATTTACCAGAACAAAAGCGCGGCAAATCCAAAAGCGGCCGGTTTCCCGAAGGTATACGCCGCGCATCATAAGGACCAGGAAGTATTGGAGAGAAGCGCAAGCGGCGGCGCATTCACCGCCATGTACCGCGCCGTTTTGAAAAAAGGCGGAGTCGTGGCGGGGGTCGGCTACGATGAGGATTTCCGGGTGACGTACAGTTTGGCGGAAGATGAGGAGGGATGCCGGCGCTTTAGCGGAATGAAAAATGTTTTCGCGGACAGCGGGGACATAAAGCCGCAGGTGCAAAAGCTTCTGGAATCCGGAAGGGATGTGCTTTTTTCGGGGACGCCCTGCCAGATTGCCGGGTTAAAGAATTTTCTGGGAAAAGATTATCCGAAGCTGTACACCGTGGAAATCATCTGCAGCGGCGGCGGATCGCCCAAAGTGTTCCGCAAGTTCTGCGATTACCTGGAAGGCGCTTATAAATCCAAGCTGGCAAACATGCAGTTCCAGAATCGGTTCAAAGGCCCAGGCCCCCTTTTCGTGGTGACGGAATTTGAATCGGGAAGCATTGATGTGGAAGACGCGCAGCAGCATAAGTACAACAAAGCCTGGGAGGCCGGCAGCATACAGCGGCCCGCCTGCTATATGTGCGAATTCGCCGAATCCAAGCGGGGAACGGCGGACATTGCCATCGGCGAATGCAAAGACGCGCGGGAGCGTCACCCGTCCATGAGCGGCGCGCGGGGCGTATCCCTTGTGAAGATCAACACGGAAAAAGGCCAGCGGCTCTTCGAGGAATGCAAGGAAGAGCTGACGGTGGAAGAAAGCGCGGAAAAAGCGGCGTGCCGGGAGCCTTTGACGATGAACGTGAGCAGAGAGCGGCTGATGAGCGCGCTGGACGAAGAGCCTATAGAAGAACTGCTGGAATCATATAGACGCAGGAAAAAGGTGTAAAGCGTGGCTTTACACCTTTTCGTTTAGAGTTGAAAGCAGACTCCAGAGAGGAGATTTCTTCTCTAATTTCTGGATGGCATCCTGCTGGCGGCAGAACATAACGCCCATAAATGTGATCATATCTCTGTACATATCTTCGGGATTCACCTGGTAAACCGGAAGGCGTTCCACGGGCTTTCGGAACAATACGCCATCCTCCCGCCCAAGAAATTCCTCCGCGACTTTTTGGTTGCTCTCCTCGTATTCTTTCAAAAAAGCCACCTGTTCTTCATAGGTAAAAAGGGTCTGCTTTTTCTTCGGATTAAAAGCTTCCTGGAACGCGCTGGCGGACAGAATCGGTTCCTCCATAAAGTCCGGCATTTTCCGGTATTCCGGGAGGCTGTTGATGATCCTTTTCATCTCGATAAAATTACTGTTCAGGCTGGGATTTCGCCGGTCGGGATCCTGCACAAAATCCTCGGTCATGTGAAGCCCCAATGTGTGCATATAATCCGAGATAAGAGTGTGTTCCTCTCCTTCATACTGCCCGTTCTCATACACGCGCACCAGCAGATTTTCCCGGCCTGCGGCCGCTTCTATTTTCTTCAGCAGGGTATAGTAATCCAGCGGGAAATAACTGTATTTCTTCGTGCGAATATATTCCTGAAAAGTCTTGCACAGCCGTCGGCCAATTTTCACGCCCTGGTTCCACAGAGACTGGACCAGTTCGTCCTGCCTTCGCAAATAAACGACAATCTTTAGCTGACAATTAATTTTTGCTATATTTTCTGCAATATCTTCCCAGAAATTCTCATATTTCTCACTGTGATGCCAGATCAACTCTTCCGACAGCACGATATTTGAATACTTGGCGGCCAGCCGGTGAAGCTTCTGATAACCAGCCTGTCGGGCCGCTTCATTTTCCTTTTTCTTCTTTTGCGGATCCTTCTGTGGAGACTGGAAAATCAGAAAATGTCCGTTCCGGTTCTTAGGCCCGCTGACCGGCCCCACCTCCATAAAAGGATAGCAATATCCCTGCTTCTTCAACGCTTCTGGATTCTTCCGCATAAAAGTCTGGAGAGCGGTCGTCCCAGTCTTCATCGTGCCTACGCATAAATACACAATCGCCATGTCAATGCCCATTCCTTTCGCCCTGTGCAGGGCACAGATTCATATGGAAATCTCTTTGCCGGCGCGGCCAGCCGGCCCGCTTTGTGTGACAAAAGAGAAATTATAGTAGAGATTATATAAAATGGCGTAACTTTTGTCAAGGAAGACGGAGAGACGCCTGTTAATTGAATTGCTCAAAATACTCTCTGGATTTGGCCGCGTCCCAGGGCTTTTCGCCGTAATAGAGAACCAGTGTGACAATAGGGGTGAGTTTGTCGGATTTCTTCATGTGAGAGAGAAATGCGCCGCCGCCAATGCGCCAAGAAACCCTGTCTAAAAAATTCTAAAGGATTCCGAAAGAATTTCTAAAATTTTCCAGAAAAAATTAAATTCTGTCGCATAGAAGCCGTTTTTTAAGGGTTTTTTTAAGGGTGCGTGTTTTAGAATAGGGCTAGAAACGAGAGGGGTGTGCATATGGAGCAAGCTTATGTAAGCCCTGCGGCGGGCAGCGTGGTGCGTGTCTGCTGTGACAGTATGGAAGGCTATGACTGGAGGGGCAGGCTCTATACCAGATACAGGCAGGAGCCGACGCCTTTCAGGAATGCAGGGGAACTGGTGGCAGTGATGGAGCAGTTCTACGACTGGATCGGTTATCCGCAGGCTTCCATGAAGGAACGCAGTTTTCAGGAAACAGGCGAAGGGCCGGGCCAGGGGTCAGGCGGCAGAGAAAGACAGGTGGTAGTAGTGAGTGCGGAAGAGATGGAAAGGCAGCATGGAGAGAAAGCTACTTTCGTCGTGCGAATACAATATCGGCAGAATGCGACCTGGCAAGGGCAGGTAACCTGGGCGGAGAGGAACAAGACCATTAATTTCCGCAGCGCGCTGGAATTGCTGAAGCTGATAGACAGTACGTCTGAGGAAGGAATAGAAGAAAGCTGGGAGGATGCGCATGGGTTCGGAGGTTAAGAAAGCTCCTAGCCTGGAACAACTGGAAGCGGAGCTGGAGAAAGAACTGGATAGATGCGAACGCATACACATGGTAAGGAATACAGTGTTTTTCCTGGTTGTGGTTGCGGCAGCGGCGGTACTGATCGTGGTTCTGCTTCTCCCGTTCCTGCAGATCAACGGAGCCTCCATGGCGCAGACGCTGCAGAACGGGGACCTGGTTGTAGCGGTGAACAACTCCCGGTATAAAAATGGAGATGTAATTGCATTTAATTATAATAACAGCATTCTGGTAAAGCGAGTGATTGCTTTGCCGGGAGAATGGGTAGATATAGACGGAGACGGAAACGTGTATGTGGACGAAAAGCTCTTAGATGAGCCCTATGTATATGAAAAAGACCTGGGCAGGTGCAACGTCGATTTCCCCTGCCAGGTGCCGAAAGGGCAGATCTTCGTGCTGGGGGACCACAGGTCAGTGTCCGTGGACAGCCGCAACACAGCGGTGGGATGCATAAAAGAAGACGCGGTGGTAGGGGAGGTATTATTCCGAATCTGGCCGCTTACGAAAATGGGATTTGTAGATTGATTGGAGATTATAAGGAAAGGAGGGGGCACAATGGGATCTTTGATGAAAAAACAGGCAGAAAGGTTCTTGCGTGAGAAAAAAAGACATAGGAGGTGGCTGGCCATGTTCTTATGCCTGGCGCTGGCAGTGACTTCGGGCACATTTGCGGCGCTGCGGATGAACGGCCATGCGATGGATCATGGAGGCAAGATCTTAAACTGCCGGCTGCGGGTGCACGCGCACAGCGACGAATGCTTCGACGGCGAAGGCAAAATGATCTGCGGCCAGGCGGATTACGCGGTCCACACCCACGACGCCAGATGCCATAACGACGAAGGCGAACTGGTCTGTCAACTGCCTGAGCGAGAGGCCCATGTGCACGACAGCGCTTGTTATGCGGAGGAAAAAGTTCTTACCTGCAAAGAGGAGGAAACAGCCGGGCATCAGCATTCCCCGGAATGTTACATAGAAGAGCCAGGCGAGCTTGTATGCAGCCTGCCGGAGCACGAGCACAGCGAACTTTGCTACGACGAGCTGGGAAATCCGGTCTGCGGCCAGGCAGCCCATTACCACGATAATAGCTGTTATGCGGTAAATGAAGTCCTGATCTGCGGCCAGGAAGAAGGCCAGGGCGGCCACGCCCACACAGACGCCTGCTACGAGACGCAGAAAAAACTCACCTGTGGCGAGCCGGAGCTGCATACCCATGACCGGGAAAATTGCTACGACGCAAACGGAAATCTGACCTGCGGCAAATTAGAGCTGCAAGAGCATGAGCACGGCGAGGGCTGCTTCGAGGACGAAGAAATCCCCGGCATGGACATCGAAAACGAAGAATATCTGGCCGACGGCGAACCCGACGAAAACGCGCCGGAAGAGAGCGCGTCCGACAACGCCAAAGACCCATCCGAGGAACAGGCTTCCGAAAACAGCGTGTCCGGCGACAGCGTATCGCAGGATGCCGTATCGGAAAACAGCGTTTCCGAAAATGGCGTATCCGAAAACAGCGTTTCGGAAAACAGTGTGTCCGACAACAGCGTCTCCGAAAATAGCGTTTCGGAAAACAGCGTGTCCGGCAACGGCGTATCGAAAAATTCGGTCAGTGAAAATAACATTACATTAGAAACAAACGTAGACGGAATCACCATTTCATTAAGCGGCCCGGAAAGCTCCTTCGATACAGACAAAGAACTTTCCATCCAGGCCAAAAAGGTGAAAGACGACGAGCAGATAGAGGCGATCGAAAAAGCCGTCGATAAGCTGGCGGAAAAGAAAGACAAAGAAGTGAAAGACTACCAGGCCTTCGATATCACGCTCCTGGCGGACGGCAAAGAAGTGCAGCCGCTGGGCCCGGTGGAAGTAAAATTCTCCGGTAAAAAAGTGGAAAAGGCCGTGGAAAATAAAAAGACCGACGTGGAAGTGCTCCATGTAGGCGAGGAAACAGAAAAGCCGAAGGGCGAGAAGAAGGCCGACGCAGAAACAAAGGAAGTGGTCATAGAAACAAAGGGCTTCTCCGTACAGGATATGAAAGCCACCGCCACAGAAGAAAAGGAAGTGGTTATTGAAACAGAGCATTTCTCGGTGTATGTATACGTAAACCTGACAGATATATTCGGGAAAATCAATGTAAGGGTAGAACACTGGGGTGACGGTATCAAAGTGCTGAAGGGAGAGGCGGTAGCTAAGGACAATAAAGATACAATAATAGACCAAAGCGTTGCTAATGCTGTGAAAGACGGATATGCGCCGATACAAACAGAAGAAAAGAAATATGAGCTGTATTCCGCAGATGTTTTGGAGATTCCCAACGAATATTACAAAGATATAGAGAAGTTAAGCAAAGTGTGCGAAGTAAAGCCGGAAACAGCCAAGGCGTATGACGTATCCAAAGTCTGGATCAGCCAGGGGACCACAAATAGTAATAAAGGGGAAACTTGGGCAGATGGAACTTATGCAGAGTATACAAACACAAACGGCACATGGAAACTTACAAAATCAGCATCCGGGATTAGTGCAAATGCGACACAGATTACTCTGAAAGACCCTTCGGTTATCCGTTTTTGGTATAAACCAAAAGATAATTTGGACAATAAAAATTATCCGGTTACTTTTTATGATTACGATATTACAAACGGAAAAACACAAACAGTAGATGGAAAAACCTGTTATAACTCAGACAGAAAAGGGATTAACGCAGACAGCAATTATACCGGAAACAATGTGGCCAACAGGCTTGGAGTAGGACAGTGGTCAGCGGGAAATTTCAGTTCTTGGGCGATAACCGCTAATAAAGATAAGCCTGAAACTTTAAAGCAGGCGGCTAAATTGGCAGGAGGTGAGGCTACCGATTACCTTAACCAGCGGCCAACCCCCAAATCGATTCTGCAAGGTATGGTGGAACCCCTATTGACAAAGGAAGAAAATGGGGTAAGGAAAAATGGGAATCTGCAGTTTAGTCCAAATGTTATAGCGCCAAACAATCTTTTCACCAAGGAAAACGGAAACGGCAAAACTGTACATTCAGACTATGAGTTAAGTTTTCAGCGGTATGGGGATACTCTTATATTAGATAAAGTTTATAAAGGCAGTGAACCAGTTGAAAGTAACTTATCAAAAATGACATATATGCAAAGTGCTTGGGCTCCAGCAGGGCAGACGGGAGCGCCAATGTTTTCAAATAATTTCTGGCCAATGGACACTGAGCAAGGTGCAGATCCTCATGCGGGGAAAGGAGGGTCAATTAATTTTACCAATGGCACAAATGTAACGACTCCTGGTGATAATGACGACCAGAAATATTATCCGAATGAAAATGCCCACAATTGGTACTTTGGAATGGAATTTACGGTTAACTTCAAGGTAGGCGATTACACAGGCCCGATGGAATACTACTTCCGGGGCGACGATGATTTCTGGTTGTTTATTGATGGAAAATTAGCAGTGGATATCGGAGGAATCCACCAGGTTGCTGGCCAGTCTATCGATTTGAGAGCCTGGATGGATAAAAAGGGTATGCTCAAAGATAAAAATGAGCAGCACACCATGAAAATCTATTACATGGAGCGCGGGGCATGGGGTTCCTGCTGTTATATGCAGTTTATCCTGCCAAATACAGAAATCGTTGACATTCCTAAAATGGAAACGACAGAATACAGCGTCACAAAAGACTGGGACGACGGCGACAGCCCATACAGGCCGGAGAGCATAAAAGTTCGTCTGGTACAGGAATGGGGAGGAGATGGCGGAAAAACAAATAGCAGGCTGACAGAAGAATACGCAGTTCTCAGCGAAGAGAATGGGTGGAAGAAGAAGTGGACCGGCATTCCGCTGATTAACGGAAGCACACAGGGAAAATACAATTATTCCTATAAAGTCGAGGAGGTCAATCTTCCGCCGGGATATACGCCGGTTTTAGTGGACGGAAAACTAACTAATAAGCTAAATCCTGTAGAGGTCAAGGTCGAGAAAAAATGGCAGAACGATGATGGACTAGAACAATATCGGCCTGAATCCATCCGGTTACAGTTGTATGCGAATGGTGAACCGTACAAAGATAAAGAGGGCAATCCAAAAATTATTACTTTGCCAGACAAAGACGGGAACTGGAGCGGTGTATTTGAAAATCTTCCAGAATATTACAATTACCGACTGGTTTCAAATGGGAGCGATCCAAGTCAAGATAAATATGATGCTGATGAAGTTATATACAGCGTAAGAGAGCTGGACGCAGACGGGAAGCCAATCGAATCCAACGGACAGCTGACTACGGAAGATGGTGTGCAATATGCCGTCACCTATACTCCCGATCCCACAGTAACGCCGCCAACATCATCCGCACCGAATAAAGCGCCAGCTCATACAAGGCCATCTCAAGGGATGCCAGAACTGGATGAAGCAGGCCCCGACGAGGAGATTCCCGGAGAAGTTGAAGAGGAAGACGAAGAATCGTCTGATAGTGAGGGATCGTCCGGGTTAGGAAACGAGGACATAACCGAGGACGAGGAAACGGAAACAGAAGCGGGAGAGAATGCAGAGGGAAACGAGGAAGAGGGCTTTTCAGAGGAAACAACAGTAATGAATACAGCGGCAGTTGTTAATGCGGCGGCATACGACATGCCAAGCGTTGCCTCCGTTGCAGGAGCCAGCACTGAACCGCCCGCAGAGGACAGCATAGTGGCTGATCTGACAGTAACCAACACTCTGGACAAAAACTTCAAAGTCGTCAAGAGGGACAGCAGCGATAAAAATACCGGGGCAACCACTCCATTATCGGGAGCCGAGTTCAAATTAACGCAGTGTAACGAGAACGGCGCTCTTATACAGGGAGGCCAGTCACAAACATTTACCTCCGGTGAGGATGGAAAGCTGGCTCAGGATTGGGAAGCTTTGGGAGTAGGCTATTACCGAATGGAGGAAACAAAAGCCCCTGCAGGTTATATGCTAAGCAGGACGAAGTGGATCATTCAGATAGTTGAAAACGACTACGGTATGAAAGAAATCAAAGCAGTAAGAAGCTTTGAAGACTACTCAGGCTACGAAGGCCCGGGCGATACAACGATAGAATATGTAAATGAAAATTCTACGCCTATCGCATCCGAGCAAGACGGACTCGTATTCACTTATACATTCTACAACGACGAGATTTACGAACTGCCATCCACAGGCGGCGAAGGAGTCTACTGGTATACAATCAGCGGCATGCTACTAATGATGGGCGCATCCCTGATTTTATATAAAAACAGGCGCAGACAGGCGGTAAGGAGGTGATCGAAAAAAGGGGATAGGAAGTAAGAAAGAATTTGGCGCAGATGGCTGACAGCCAATCTGCAAAAAACAAACCAGCAGCTTTTAATTAAAAAAATATGGGCAAAGCCCCAAAAAAGAAAAGGAGAATGAAGCATGAAAAAGATGAAAAAAGTTTTAGCCATGGTTTTATCATTAGCAATGGTATTCGCGATGTCATTGACAGCATTCGCATCAACAGATGGAGAACCGGCTCCTGCAGGAAAACCAAATGCAGATAATAAGGCATTAGCTAAAGTGTTTAATGTAGAAGATGGCGCAACAGTAACAGCTTATCAGATCGTAAAAGCAGATTACAACGACAACGGATTTGTTGGCTATGTAAGAGCAGACGGTATAACAGAAGCGCTTCTGGCTGATGTTGTTAAACCAACATCAAGTGAAATCACCACAATCGCAGCAAATAAAACGTTATTAGATTCTTTGAAAAAAGAAACAATGGTGAAAGGCGCTGCAAGTGAAAAGGGATTTGAATATACAGCAGAGTTGACACCTGGTTACTGGGTAGTAGTGGTAACTGGTTCCAACAGACAGGTTGTTTATAACCCAATGTTAGTTGGTGTATATTATAGCGTTGGCGGCAGCAATGATACTCTTACACCTGGTTCCGTAGATGCAACTACTAATTGGAGCTTAGAATCAACACCAGCTTATGCAAAATCTAACACACCAGAATTTGACAAAAAGATCACGGGCAGCACAACTGGGAATGGCATGGATAATACAGACTCTACTTTAGAAACTCCAGCGAACAATAAAGGAAACGATGTAGCTATTGGTGATACTGTAAAATATCAGATTGATGCAACCATTCCTTCTTACAGCGAAAGTTATACAAGAATAAAAGTAAACATTACTGACCAGTTGAGCGTAGGTTTGGAATTAAAGGATAATCCTGGCGTTGTAGTAACAGTAGGTGGCACTACAGCTACAGCAGGTACGGACTATACTTATACAAAAGGCAATCCTGAAAGAGGATTTACAATCGCATTTGATTCTGACTATGCGCTTGCTCATCAAGGAGAAGCAATAGTTGTAACTTATGAAGCATTATTAACAGAAGACGCGGCAACAAACTTTGATCCAAACACCAACACAGCTACATTTGAGTACTCAAACGATCCGCAGGACGAAAACAATACAGAAACAATCGAGAAAAAGACTTATACCTACACCTTTGAAATCGACGGAAAACTTTACGGAAACAATGAAGGCGACTGGAATAAGAAAACAGAAGAACTCTTAAAAGGTAAAAAGGTAACAACAACAGAAACTGGTAAATGGAAAGACTTTGGACCTCTGGCTGGTGCAGAATTTACATTAACAAACAAGGCAACTAACAAAGTATATACAGCAACTACAACTGATGATGGCCGGATGAACTTTAAAGGACTGGATGCAGGAACATATGAATTAGTCGAGACAAAAGCGCCAGAAGGCTTCACAATTAACACAACAAAAGTTCCAGTAGTAATTACCGCAGATTACAACGAAGATGGTACATTAAAGAATTATCAAATCAAAGTAGACGGTAAAAATACTACTACGTATAACGCTACTTACAATACAAGTGATGAGAGCATAGCTAAAGATAAGGTTACGGATGTTAAGGTAACTGAAACGATTGAAACACTGCCTGGTTATGAGACCTCTGATGCTTATATTTTCTGGAATACCGAACTTTCCACACTTCCTTCAACCGGTGGTATCGGTACAACAATCTTCACCATCGGCGGATGCATCATCATGATCATCGCAGCAGGTTTATTCTTCGCAAGCCGCAGAAAAAAATCTGAGAACTAAAACATACACAAGATTTTAACCAACATAGCAACACAAAAGTTTCTGGGGCGGTTCGCCGCCCCGGAACAAAAAAGATTACAGGAACTAAGATTTTACAGCAATAACCTAAATCCGTGAGGCTTATCGTTTCAGTACATTGACAACTGTATATTTAACCAGCATTGGTAATGATTATTGGCCAAACAAAAACTGCTATGGTAAAGGGCAATCAAATCATGTCAGAAAAATCCAAATTTACATCCCACATATTAACCTATGTGTCTGCCGGGAAAAGATACTGTCGATGCTGCGTTCCACTATCCCAGACATTTATCTTTCAGTTCCTGCAGCTAGCCCTCTTTGCTCTCTCTGCGGAGATTGCGTTTGGTGATGAAGAAGCAGGTTTCCAAAAAGATACCCATATTCTCCATGAAGATGATACCACATCTGGCAGGCTTCTTCTGTGATCAATTCACCGGATAGGGGATGAAAAAGGATAACAAGAAAAACTACGCAAATGCTGATTAAATATGTAGTTGTCAGAGTTCAGTACATGATGCCATGACTGCTCATTACTTCCAGATTTGTTTTTGAAACGGATTATTTGATAAAAACTAAAAACCGATGATTTAGAGCTTGATATCGAATAAAAAGAAAGGAGTTATTTATGAGAGAAATAGGAAAAAAATTTGCATTATTTTTTGGCGCGGTTAGCTTGATCCTGCTGTTTAATTGCTCGGTTTATGCGGCAAATAATCCAATTAGAAATGGATATTACATGATCCAATCTGGAAATGCATCTGATCGGGTATTGGATATTAACAACTTTAGTATGAGTAACGGGGGAAATCTAGAAATTTATCAGAAAAATAAAACTTCAAATCAAGTGTTCTATGTGTCCTATGGAAGACACGGTTATTGTTATATTCGAGCGGTTCATTCAGGATATTATCTCCACAAAGCAAATGGTGGGAGAACAGATGATGTGCATCAATGGGAGGGCTATGGTGCCCTTAATACACAATGGGCACTTGAATCCGCTGGTAATGGATATTATTATGTTCGCAACAGATCTGGCAATTATCTTGACAACAGCGGCGGTCGGACAGATCTTGGTAATAATGTCATCACATATCCTAGGAATTATTCCGCTGCTCAAAAATGGAAATTTATACCAACAAAAAAACCGAAGTTTAGTGCGTCACTAAAGTGGAGTTCATTAGAAGGCACATATAAAAGAAATTTTCCACCACGGATTATTTCAGGTAGGGTATATGCAAATTATCCAGTAACTAAATTAAGCTTATCGATATATAACAGTCGTGGAAAAGAGGTGAAGACGAAGAGTATATCGCCTAATTCCAGAGATTTTACTTTTAGCTATAGGTTTGTTTTTTCAAATTTTTCTGCTGGAAAATACTATTATCGCATACGAATTTGGAATGTAGTGGGTGACGAAATATGTAGTCGTGACCATAGTTTCTCTATTAAGAGATAATCTTGTAGTTTATCTTTGAAAAGTACATGGCTTAAAAATGAGATGTTTGTTTCAGAAAGGGTGCAAGCCCTTTCTGAGAAGATGAGGCAACAGCTATATGGTTATGAGCAAGTAGCGAAGCGGATTGCGAATTTCCAGGAG
>CAOJVE010000011.1 GCA_948444865.1 uncultured Lachnospiraceae bacterium | reverse complement strand
GAACCGGGAACTGGACATCGACAAAATTTTTTCCAAAAGCAGACGAAAAAAAGCGGAGCAGTTTCATCTGGAGGAAATGGAGCTGTTCGCCCCGGTAAGGTCCTCGCGGCTGGACAGCTACAAAAATAACATGCAGCTGAGGGTCAAAGATTATTCCTCCCAGAGCGGCGAAGAAAGCGTTTACGCCATGATTATCCGGGACGACCGGGGCGTTTACAAAGTCTTGCTGGAGCCGGACGCGGCCATGCTGGACGCTATGAAAAAAAACTTCCCCAACAAAGTGTTTGTGGATTGACGGTTACGATTGACACACCTATTGATTTTTGTTAAACTTGGTTCAACAGCAAAGAACAAGATTATATGCATAGGATGAGGGAGGTACACAATGGGCAAAATTATAGGCGAGGGAATCACTTTTGACGATGTGCTGCTGGTACCGGCATATTCGCAAGTGACCCCGAACCAGATTAATCTGGAAACATGGCTGACGAAAGAAGTAAAACTCAATATTCCCATGATGAGCGCTGGGATGGACACGGTGACGGAGCACCGGATGGCCATCGCCATGGCGCGGCAGGGGGGGATTGGAATCATCCACAAGAACATGTCTATTGAGGCCCAGGCAGCGGAAGTGGACATGGTGAAGCGTTCCGAGAACGGCGTAATCACCGATCCGTTTTTCTTATCACCGGATCACACGCTGGAAGACGCCAACGAGCTGATGGCGAAGTTTCGGATTTCCGGCGTGCCGATCGCAGAGAACGGCAAGCTGGTGGGAATCATCACCAATCGTGACTTGAAGTTTGAAGAAGATTTCACCAAGAAGATCAAGGACTGTATGACGTCCGAAGGGCTGATCACGGCCAGAGAGGGCATTTCCCTGGACGAAGCCAAAAAGATTTTGGGGAAATCGAGAAAAGAAAAGCTGCCGATTGTGGATGAGAATTTTAATCTGAAGGGTTTGATCACCATCAAGGACATTGAAAAGCAGATCCGCTACCCGCTGTCCGCCAAGGACTCCCAGGGACGGTTGCTCTGCGGCGCCGCCGTGGGCATCACTGCCAATGTGCTGGAGCGGGTCAAAGCCCTGATGGAAGCGAAAGTGGACGTGATCGTGCTGGATTCCGCCCACGGCCATTCGGAAAACGTGCTGCGGGCGGTGCGGGATATCAAAGGCGCCTATCCCCAGGCGCAGGTAATCGCAGGGAATGTGGCGACGGCGGCGGCCACCCAGGCGTTGATTGAAGCCGGAGCGGACGCGGTGAAAGTGGGAATCGGGCCAGGTTCCATATGTACCACCCGCGTAATCGCCGGCATCGGCGTTCCGCAGATCAGCGCAGTCATGGATTGTTACCAGGCGGCTGCCCAGTCGGGAATTCCGATTATCGCCGACGGCGGCATCAAATACTCCGGTGATATGACGAAAGCCATCGCGGCCGGGGCCAATGTGTGTATGATGGGAAGTATCTTTGCAGGATGTGATGAGAGCCCGGGAACCTTTGAGCTGTACCAGGGCCGAAAATATAAAGTGTACCGGGGCATGGGTTCCATTGCGGCCATGGAAAACGGCAGCAAGGACCGCTATTTCCAGTCCGACGCCAAGAAGCTGGTGCCGGAGGGCGTGGAAGGAAGGGTTGCCTACAAAGGCCATGTGGAGGACACCGTGTTCCAGTTAATCGGCGGCCTTCGCGCCGGCATGGGCTACTGTGGCGCTCCAGATATAGAGACTCTGAAAGCGGAAGGGCAGTTCGTGAAAATATCCGCCGCTTCCCTGAAGGAATCTCACCCCCACGATATTTCGATTACGAAGGAAGCGCCAAATTACAGTGTAGATGAATAATTACAGAAAGTCGGGCCAAAAAGCGAAGAGAATCGCGGAGCGCAGAAGGAATATCATCCTTGTTTCCGTATGCATTCTTTCTTTTCTGGCTCTGTGTTTGGGCATTTGGGCGCTCTGGAACCACGCCAGGGAAAAGGAAGCGCAAAAGCGGGCGCGTCTTCTGGAGACATCCTGGGAGGGCGCGCCGCCGCTGGACGTGCAGCTTTTGACGGTCAACGATTTCTCCCGGCCGGGGATACCTCTGGAGCAAATCAACGGGATTGCCATCCACTATACGGCCAATCCCGGGGCCACCGCCCAGCAGAACAGGGATTATTTTGAAAATTTAAAGGACAGTCAGATTACCCAGGCCAGCAGCCATTTCATTGTGGGGCTGGAAGGGGAGATTATACAGTGCATTCCCAGCAGCGAAATGTCTTACGCCACCAACGAGCGGAACGTGGATACGCTGTCCATCGAATGCTGTCACCCGGATGAAACGGGGAAGTTCAACGACAGCACTTACAATGCCGTGGTGGAGCTGACGGCCTGGCTCTGCAGCCGTTTTATGCTGTCCACCGACGACATTATCCGGCACTACGACGTGACCGGGAAGAACTGCCCCAAGTATTTTGTGGAAAATCCGCAGGAGTGGGAGCGGTTTAAAGAAGACGTACATATTACAATGCAGGAGCAAAAGGAGGAAGCGCAATGAATATGATTTCACTGGAACAGGAATTAAAGGGCAATCCCTACCCGGGCAGAGGGATTGTGATCGGCAGAAGCAAGGACGGCAAGAAGGCTGTGACCGCCTACTTTATCATGGGCAGAAGCGAGAACAGCCGCAACCGCATTTTCGTGGAGGACGGCGAAGGCATCCGCACCCAGGCGTTTGACCCGGCGAAGATGACAGACCCAAGCCTGGTGATCTACGCGCCGGTGCGCGTGCTGGGCAATAAGACCATTGTCACCAACGGCGACCAGACAGACACTATCTATGAGGCCATGGACAAACAGATGACCTTCGAGCAGGCGCTGCGCAGCCGTGAGTTTGAGCCGGACGCGCCCAATTATACGCCGCGCATTTCCGGAATCCTTCATATCGAAAACGGCGGATTTAATTTTGCCATGTCCATCTTAAAATCCAACAACGGAAATCCAGACGCATGTATCCGCTACACCTTCGCATACGAGAACTGTCTGCCGGGAGAAGGCCGCTTCATTCATACGTACCAGGGCGACGGCAGTCCGCTTCCCAGCTACGAAGGCGAGCCGAAGCTGGTGGAGATTTCCGACAGTCTGGATGATTTTGCGGGAATGCTGTGGGACAGCTTAAACGAGGACAACAAAGTATCCCTGTTCGTGCGCTACATCGACATTGCCACCGGAAAATATGAGTCAAAGATTATCAATAAGAATCAATAAAAGCCAATCAGGAGAATAGGAGCGATTATTTTGAAAGAATTACAGTTAAAATACGGATGCAACCCCAACCAGAAACCATCCCGGATTTATATGGGGGACGGACAGGAACTGCCCATTGAAGTATTATGCGGAAAACCCGGCTACATCAATTTCCTGGACGCGTTCAACGCCTGGCAGCTGGTGCGCGAGTTAAAAGAAGCCACAGGCCTGCCCGCAGCCGCTTCCTTTAAGCATGTGTCCCCGGCGGGCGCGGCCATCGGCCTGCCCCTTGACGACACCCTGAGGAAAATTTACTGGGTGAATGACATCTGCGGTGACCGGAAGCTGTCTCCGTTGGCCTGCGCATACGCCAGAGCCAGAGGCGCGGACCGGATGTCTTCCTTCGGTGACTTTATCGCGCTGTCCGATGTCTGCGACGAGGATACGGCCATGCTGATTAAGCCGGAAGTTTCAGACGGGGTGATTGCGCCCGGCTATGCCCCGGAAGCTCTGGAAATCCTCAAGACCAAGAAAAAAGGCAATTACAATGTGATTCAGATTGATGAAAATTATAAACCGGCGCCGCTGGAGCACAAGGAAGTGTACGGCGTGACCTTCGAGCAGGGCAGGCAGGAGCTTCCCATCGACGACGCGCTTTTGTCCAACATCGTGACGGAAAACAAGGATTTGTCCAAAGACAATCTGCGGGATCTGAAAATTGCGCTGATCGCGCTGAAATATACCCAGTCCAATTCCGTCTGCTATGTAAAAGACGGACAGACCATCGGCATCGGCGCAGGGCAGCAGTCACGCATTCACTGCACCCGTCTGGCCGGACAGAAAGCCGATAACTGGATGCTGCGCCAGAGTCCTCAGGTGTTGGGCCTGGAATTTGTGGACACTCTCGGCCGCGCCGAGCGGGACAACGCTATCGACGTTTACATCGGAGAGGAATACATGGACGTGCTGGAGGAAGGCGCATGGCAGAAGATCTTCAAGGTGAAGCCGCAGGTATTCACCCGGGAAGAGAAACGGGCATGGCTGGACAAGATGGAAGGCGTGACCCTGGGTTCAGACGCGTTCTTCCCCTTTGGCGATAACATCGAGAGAGCCAGAAAGAGCGGCGTGAAATACATCGCCCAGCCCGGCGGCTCCGTGCGGGACAAACTGGTGATCGAAACCTGCAACCAGTATGGAATGATTATGGCGTTTACAGGAATCCGGCTGTTCCATCATTAATAACTGCAGTCTAATTAACGGAGGGTCCGGCGAAGCCGGGCCCTTTTCCGGTTTTATGGGAAGCGGCGGCCGTTTACAGAGAGGTGAGGTTTATGGAAGAGGGAACTCGTTTTCAGCAAGACGTGGAAGTAGTGTCTAAGGCGTTGGCCCAGAGAGGAAGAGGGGAGGACGCGCAAAAGGAAGGCAGCAGGCTTTACCGGAAATTCAAGGAGACGAAGCAGGAGCCGGTGCGGCTGGCGGTGGCCCTCCGGGGCTATTTCATGGAAGAGGGCGTGTCCGCCGGCCAGCGGGAAGATTACGGAAAATATCTAAAAGGCCGTATCCGGCCCGCCATGGAGGAGCTGATCGGAGAAGAGGCGGTGGAGAAGATGAAAGTCTTTGAGGAGCTGGGCTGGTTTGATGGCCGGCATCTGGAAGGCTTCATACGCAGCGCCCGCAATCGAAAGAAAACCTCCTCGCTGGTATGGCTGCTTCACTTAAAAGACGAGAAATACGGATACCAGGATTATGATTTTACCCTTTGACGAAAAGGGGGGATAAGAGATGGATGAAAAAGAAATTTTTGCCCGCCAGTCGAATCTGGGGATGAAGATTTTGCAGAACTGCCGGAACGAACTGTATAGTTTTTTCCCGCATCTGGACGGGGCGTTTGCCGGGCTGCCTGCCAAACCGGACAAAGACATGGAGAAAATCGCCACCGATGGAGAGCATTTGATTTTCTCGCCGGTTTTTCTGGCGGGAGCCTACGGGAGATTGCCGGTATCTGTGCTGCGCGGATATTTGCACATGCTGCTTCACTGCCTGTATCTGCATCTGTTTCGGGAGGATAACTACAGTCCGCGGCAGTGGAATCTGGCCTGTGACATGGCGGTGGAGCAGATCATCGAGAGGGAAGCGCTGCCGGGGCTTGCGCTGGCCGAAGATCCGGTGCGGGAGCGGTGTTTCCAGCTGCTGGGGGGCCGGGGATTGTCCGCGGAGCAGATTTACAATATGCTGACCCACGGGCGGTTTCCCTATTCGCTGGAAGAGCTGGAAGAGGCGTTCGCCTTCGACGACCACAGCCTGTGGGGCGCGCAGAAAAATCCGGTGGAAAGGGCGCGGACCAAAAAGAAATGGGAAAAAATCCGGGCCTATACAGACGCGAACCAGCAGGGGCAGCGGCGCAGGGCCGGCCGGCAGTCGGGCACAGACCAAGAAGAGCTGGAGCTGGCCCACAGCAATAAGTATGATTATAAAAGGTTCCTGAAACGCTTCGCGATTCCCAGGGAGGAAGTGGAGCTGGACACGGAGAGTTTTGATTATATTTTTTACAATTATGGCATGGAGCAGTACGGAAATATGCCGCTGATTGAGCCTTTGGAGTACAAGGAGGTGAACCGGCTGGAAGAGCTGGTGATCGCCATCGACACGTCCGGGTCCTGCACCAGTGAGATTGTGCAGCAGTTTTTGGAGGAGACGTACGGCATCTTAAGCGAGAAGGAGAATTTTTTTCACAAAATGAATGTCCACATCGTCCAGTGTGACTGCTGGGTGCAGGACGTGGCGGTGATCCATTCGGAAGAGGAGTGGAATCGCTACAGTAAAGAAATCAAGATACAGGGCAGAGGGGGGACGGATTTCCGTCCGGTGTTCCGCTATGTGGAGGAACAAAAAAAGAAAGGGGAGCTGAAAAATCTGAAAGCTCTGATTTATTTTACCGATGGGGACGGCGTTTATCCCCAGAGCAAACCGGACTATGAGACAGCCTTTGCGTTCCTGGAGGAAACGCCCAAGATGGAAATCGTTCCGCCATGGGCCTTGTGCCTTCTGGCAAAGGGGCAATTCCCCAAGGGGAGATAAGGAGAAGGAAAATGAATATCAAAGAAGCGAAAGAAGAAATCGCCAACACCCTCCGCGCGTACCACCGTAAAGATGAGGCGGGAAATTACTGCTATCCTTTGCTGCGCCAGAGGCCCGTTTTGCTGATGGGGCCTCCGGGGATCGGCAAAACAGCCATCATGGAGCAGGTGGCCCAGGAATGCCAAGTGGGGCTGGTGGCCTATACCATCACCCACCACACCCGGCAAAGCGCCATCGGCCTGCCCCGGATTGAACAGAAAATCTACGACGGCCGGGCGGTGAACGTGACGGAATACACCTTAAGCGAAATCATAGCGTCGGTCTACGAATGCATGGAGCGCACAGGTAAGCGCGAGGGCATTCTGTTCATCGACGAAATCAACTGCGTCTCCGAGACGCTGGCGCCCACGATGCTGCAGTTCCTCCAGAACAAAGCCTTCGGAAGCCATCAGGTTCCGGAAGGCTGGATGATCGTCGCGGCGGGAAATCCGCCCGAATACAACAAGTCCGTTCGGGAATTTGACATTGTGACCCTGGACCGGGTGCGGAAAATCGACATCGACGTGGACTGCGACGTGTGGATGGAATACGCCTGGAGCCACCAGGTCCACGGGGCCATTCTGTCTTACTTAAGCATCAAGGAGGAGAATTTCTACCAGGTGGAAAACACCGTGGACGGGAAATTTTTCGTTACCGCCAGGGGCTGGGAGGATTTGTCCGAGATTCTGAAAAATTACGAAGAGCTGGGCATTGCCATCGGCGAGCCTCTTGTGATCCAGTATCTGCAGAGAGAAGAAGTGGCCAGGGATTTCGCCGCCTATTACCAGCTTTTCTGCAAATACGGCGTGGATTACGGGGTAAAAGAAATCGTCGAGGAAACCATCAGGCCGGAGGAATATGGACAGAAAACGGATATGGCCAGGAAGGCTTCCTTTGAAGAGCGGTTCACCGTGGTGAATCTGGTCCTGGATTATTTAAGCGGCCAGTGGCGGGAATACCGCTGGATGAACGGAAAAGTGACGCTACTGCACCAGGCTTTGCAGCATTTCAAGAAATATCTGGACGCGGAGGCCGACTGCGAATCTATGGAAGCGTTCATCGCCAAGCGCAGGAACAGCCTTCAGGTGAGAATCCAGGCGGGGCTGGCTTCTGTGCGGGACAAGCGGGAAGAGGAATGGGTTCTGACAAAGCTGGAAGAATTCTGGCTGGAGCTGCGGAAATGTCATCTGTATGGGAAAGAAGAAGGCTTCGCCCGCATCCGCGAACTGTTCCAAAAGGAGGTAGAGCGGCGGGCGCGGCTGATCGACCATATCCAGAGAAAACTGGACCGGGCCTTTCAGTTCGTGGAGGACTGCTTCGGCGAGGAACAGGAAATGACCCTGTTTGTCTCGGGGCTGACCAAAAACGTGTGCGCCATGGAGTTCATCGGCGCTCATGGGAACCGGCAGTATTTCCATTATAGTGAGCAGCTGCTGTATCAACAGAGGGAAACGGAGCTTCAGAAAGAATGTCTGGAGATGTTGGAATAAGAAGTTCTTGTATGAAACTGGAGGAGCGGTTGGCCCCTCCAGTTGCGTTCATTACGCGTTTATATTGATGCAAAGTTTTTATTCCAGATTCAATTTGTGATTCAATACGTACCGGCTCAGGAAATAGAATCCCACTGCGCACAGCACGGTAAACGCCAGGGACAGGCCCACGCAGTTGGTCATAAAGCCTGCAACGTTTACAGTTGTATATACATTTTCACTCGTCTGTTTAACCTGGTAGTTGAACTGCGCCATATGCGGGGCGGTGGCGGCTAGTATGACAAGGGAAAAAACCTGCTGGATGAAGCTGATGCCGATATAGGAGCAGATGGTCGCCAGCAGCTTATGTCCCGTGAACAGATTTCCGATGGCGGCGGCCACGTAGATCTGTATGGTCATGAAAAACGGCGTCAGCAGCATAGTGATCACGAGAAGCCAGGTGAGGGCCGGCGCCTTGGTGTGGAACAGGGCCGAGAATGCCTCCGGCAGATCCCGGATCAGTTCTGCCACGTCCTCGGGTGAGAGAACCAGGACAAACAGGGCGGCGATGGCCCAGAGACAGTCAATGGTCACCCAGATCACGGCGGTCAGCCCTTTTCCCCAGATGAGCTGATCGGCGGTCACAGGCAGCGTGTTGGTCAGGTATCCTTGCTGGGTGAACACGCTTTTGTAAAAGCGGTAGCCCGTATAGAAATAGGTGTAAAATACCACGCAGCCGATGGCCATGATCGCCGCCGTCAAAAGCAAAGCGGCCATGATGGATACGTTCTCGCTCCGGACGCCGCCCATCAGGTTGATTCCGATCCGGCAGAATACCGCCACGGCCAGCCCCACGCAATGAACGCCCAGCAGCAGCGGGAAAATGGTTTTCCATTCGTATTTGAATATTTTTCTTAACATTTGAATACCTCCCGGAATAATTCATCAATGGATTTGCCCTGGTTGCACCGCACGTCGTCCACCTGCGCCTGGAGGCGGATGTTTCCATTGTGGATAAACACCACTTCGTCCAGGATGTTTTCCACGTCGGAAATCAGGTGCGTGGAGATCAGTATGGTGGCATTTTCATCGTAGTTGTTGATGATGGTGGACAGGATGTAATCCCGGGCCGCCGGGTCCACGCCGGCGATGGGTTCATCCAGGCAGTACAGCCGCGCGCGGCGGCTCATGACTAGGATTAGCTGCACCTTCTCCTGAGTGCCCTTGGACAGCGTTTTGATGCGCAGGTCCGGGTCAATGTCCAGCCGCTGCAGCATATCTACGGCGCGGCTCGCGTCGAAGTCCTCGTAAAAATCTGTGAAATAGGAAATGTAGCTGCTGACTTTTAAGTTTTCATCCAGGTAGGTGCGTTCCGGCAGGTAGGACACGATTTTTTTGGTTTCCAGTCCGGGCGCGTGGCCGGCGATGCGCAGAATCCCTTCCGTGGGACTCAGCAGATCGTTAATTAACTTAATCAGGGTGGATTTCCCGCTTCCGTTGGGGCCTAAAAGGCCGATGATCCGCCCGGCTTCCAGCTTCAGATTGATATGATCCAGGGCCGTCCGCGCCCCGTACCTCTTTGTTAAATTCTCGCATTCTAAAATGACGCTCATGATTTTTCCTCCCTCAAAATCTTTTCAATTAGCTGTAAGGTGTCCTGCGGCTGAAACCCCATGCTGGACATTTTCTCCAGGAATTCTTTGATCTGGTCTGCCGCCAGGTCTTCTTTCATTCGTTTGATCATATCTGTATCCTCCGTGATAAATCTTCCGCTGGTCCGCATGGAATGGACCAGGCCGCTGCGTTCCAGCTCGGTCAGCGCTTTTTGCATTGTATTGGGATTCACCTTCGCCTGGGCGGCCAGCTCCCGGACGGAGGGCAGCTTCGTTCCCGGCTGGTAAAGGCCGGATATAATATCCAGATGCACCTGTTCCGCGATCTGCGCGTAAATCGGGCGGCTGGAATCTAGATTCCATGTCATACAATCCCTCCTTGTACTATTGTATTAAGTTCATAATACAATAGTACAATAATTTGAACGCCTTGTCAAGATAAATCGAAAACAAATTGCGGAAAAATCCTTGAAATGGGAAAATCCCTAAGGTATCATAGGGTTTAAGCAGGTGATTGCGAAACTGCCTTCAAATGCCGCGAGTTTCAAAATTGTTTGGAATTCGATCTATATTTGTTTATTTTAGACAAATTTTGTAATTTCCAAGGGGTTTTATAGAAAATAAGGAGGCGTTTTTATGCAGCTAGTACAAGAAGAGGCATACACGATTGAAGATATATACACCCTTCCGGATGGGCAGCGGGCGGAGCTGATTGACGGGCGGATCTATGATATGGCCCCGCCGAGTACGACGGATCAGCGTATTTTATTCAAAATCTCCCGGAAGATCGCGAATTATATGGATGCGCATGCGGGAAAGTGTGGGTATTCCCGGCGCCTTTCGCCGTTTTTCTGAATGCGGATGACAGAAATTATGTTGAGCCGGATATTTCCGTCATATGTGATAAAAATAAAATAGACGACCGGGGCTGCAACGGCGCGCCGGACTGGGTGATTGAGGTTACATCGCCGTCCAATGCATATATGGATTACGACATAAAGTTTTTCAAATACCGTACGGCAGGCGTGCGGGAATACTGGATTGTGAAT
Source organism: uncultured Lachnospiraceae bacterium (assembly GCA_948444865.1). Taxonomy (GTDB): domain Bacteria; phylum Bacillota; class Clostridia; order Lachnospirales; family Lachnospiraceae; genus MGBC164599. The sequence goes on along the minus strand of CAOJVE010000011.1, from coordinate 20,421 downwards.
CCCCGGAACAAAACGGTTCTTGTCTATGATTTTGAAAAGACAAAGCGGACGCAGGAATACAGTTTCGGCGAGGACGTTCCGGTATGCATTTATGAAGGTTTTACATTGAATATAGAAAAAATGCTGGAGGAAACGAATTAATGAGTGAGATGAAGAAAAATCCCAGACGGGAGGAAGCGGATGTAAAAGACTGCTGGCGGCTGGAGGATCTGTATCCCAGCGACGCGGATTGGGAGAAAGACCTTCTGGAAATCCGGCGGCAGCTTGAAAGTTTTGCCGGGTACGCGGGGCGGCTGGGCGAGTCTTCCGGGACTTTGCTTTTGGCGCTGCAGGAGCAGGACGCGATTTCGCTGCGGATGGAACGGCTGTATGTCTACGCCAGCCAGAAGTCCCATCAGGACATGGGAAACGCCCGGTGGCAGGACATGGCGGACCGGGCGCAGGCGCAGATGGCCCAGGCCGGCGAGCGGCTTTCCTTTGTGGAGCCGGAACTTCTGGCGATTTCCGGGGAGGTCTGGGAGCGGTATCTGAAGGAGGAGCCGCGTCTTGCGCTCTACGAGCGGCTGATGGAGGAAAAACAGCGCAAAAAAGCGCACATTCTTTCCCCGGAAATGGAAAGCGTGTTGGCCAAGGCATCGGAGATGGGGCAGTCCCCCCAGAATATTTTCATGATGTTCAACAACGCGGACATTCAGTTTGGCTCCGTCCGGGACGAGGACGGCCAGGAGCGGGAGCTGACCCAGGGCCGTTACGTGCAGTTTCTGGAAAGCCACGATCGCCGGGTGCGCCGGGAGGCCTTTGAAAAGCTTTACGCCGCCTACGACTCTTTTCGCAATACGCTGGCCGCCACGTTTTCGGCCAATGTAAAGCAGGAGCTGTTTTTTGCCCAGATGCGCGGCTATGGCTCGGCCCGGGAGGCCGCTCTTGACCAGGCCAACATTCCGCTGGCAGTTTACGACCGGCTCATAGAGGCCGTACACAGCCATCTGCCGGCCATGTATCGTTACGTGCGGCTGCGCCAGAAGGCTTTGCATGTGGAAAAACTGCATATGTATGATTTATATGTGCTGCTGTCAGAAAAACCAAGTCGGGAATATACGTTTGACCAGGCAAAGGAACTGGTGAAAGAAGGGCTTGCGCCGCTGGGAGAGGACTACATCCGTCTTTTAGAAGAAGGATTTTCGGGCGGCTGGATCGATGTGTACGAGAACCAGGGGAAGCGAAGCGGGGCCTATTCCTGGGGAGCTTACGGCACGCATCCGTATGTGCTTTTAAATTACAACGGCACGCTGAACCATGTGTTCACCCTGGCGCACGAGATGGGCCATGCCCTGCACAGCTATCATTCGGACAAATGCCAGCCCTATCCATACGCCGGCTACAAGATCTTCGTGGCAGAAGTGGCGTCCACCTGCAACGAAGCGCTGCTGATCCACCATCTGCTGGCGAAGGCCTCCGACCGAGAGGAAAAGGCGTATCTCATCAATTATTTTCTGGATCAGTTTAAAGGGACGGTGTTCCGCCAGACCATGTTCGCGGAATTCGAGCGGACGGTGCATGAGATGGCCCAGGCGGGCGAAGCGCTGACGGCGGAGAATCTCTGTCGGATTTACTATGAATTAAATGAAAAATACTATGGCCCGGACATGGAGATCGACCAGGCCATTGAGATGGAGTGGGCCAGGATTCCGCATTTCTACAATCCATTTTACGTGTACCAGTATGCCACCGGCTTTTCCGCCGCCATCGCCATCAGCGGCAAGATACTGGCGGGGGAACCGGGCATTGTGGAGAAATACAAACAATTCTTAAGCGGCGGCAGCTCCATGGACTGCATCGACCTGCTGAAAATCTGCGGCGTGGACATGACTTCCAAAGAGCCGGTGGAAAACGCCCTGCAGACATTTGAAAAATACCTGGAAGAATTAGAATCCTATTAATTTTTCCGTTTCCGGGGTTTGGGAGGATTTTTTCGTATCTGGCTGTACTGGTATTTCATGCCCAGCGCGGCCAGCGCGGCCCCGGCGATGATGGCGACAACGGTGGACTGCCAGTGAAGCAGCAAAAAGCCCGCCTTGGCGGCAGCCAGCCCGCCGCATATGCCGGTGATCCAGGTGACCACGATGGTTTCCCGCTCGAAAGAGGCGATGCCGGCCACCAGCCCCAGGGCCAGAAATCCCATATGTACGCTCATGGAAGAGACGGGGAACAACAGCTCCAGCGTGGCGAACACAACGCCGCCGCACAAAACGATCAATCCCACCCGGTAAATCAGCGTCGCCGCGATTGCCACAGCGAAGGCGCAGATGGTGGCGGTCAGGAAGATGGCGTTCTTGTCGTAAAACTGCCGAAGTCCCATGTAGCCGCCGATGCACCCGCCCACGGCCAGGCCGATGGCCGTCATCCACAGCCGCATCAGCTGATGCCCCAGAAAGCAGTTCATCAGCGCAAACAGCAGCACGCCCAAAAGGATAATCATCACAATCGTTTCCAGATGGCTCAGCAATTTGTCCCAGTAGCCCAGATACATTAACTTTTCTTTAAAAATTTCCCATTGAACAATAATATTTTCCATGCACCCAGTATAGAAGATTTTTATGGATTTTGCAAGGGTTTGGAACTATAAAAACGTATGTTTGGATGGGGAGTAGAGCCGCTTTTGTATTTCTGCATCGCTTCCCGAATAAAAGAGGCGGTTTCCTCCGGCGTGCAGACATAGCTCTCGTCCAGGTTGGAGGCGTAGTCCATGAAGGCGGAGAGCATACTGGATTCCTCAATGATCAGGTAAATGTTTTTGCCCGCGTGGTTTCTAAAAAGGATGTAGCCGTTGTAGGAGGTGAAGCTCAAATGCAGGTTTAGCGGCAGGTTTTCCAAAGGGCCTTTGAGCATGTGGTAAATGCCGGCGGACATATACTGCAGCATGTTCTCCAGCATCTGAAACCGCTCTTGTATGTTGAAAGGGCAGTAGATCTCTTCCGGGATCTCCTGGAGCCGACCGGTTTCCAGGAAGTGGAGGATACCCTGGCGGGTGTGGTAGGCGTGCATGTGGGAACTGGGAATCCGGCTTTTGGCAGCGGCCAGGAACTCCCGGATGTTCGCCATCAGCGCGTCCCGCATGGGCAGGCTTTTATACATGACTCTTTCCAGGATCTCAGGGGTTATGTAGGGCGCTAGGCACGGCTCCGCCTGGATTCCGTAGCTGGGGGAAAGATTCCAGCCCGTGCCGCCCAGTGTGTGGCATTCGTCCAGAACCGAATTTACAATGTGAAAAAGCGGCGAAGTCTTTTTCTTAATATTGTCATACATTTTCCGAAGAAACGCCAGGATCTCCGCGTCGTAGTACAGGATGCCCTGCTTAAAATCCGAGGAGCACATCAGCGCGCCGGAGCTGGTTAAAAGCAGGCAGGGCAGCGTATTTAAGTTATAAAAATGGGCGTTGATGTCGTCGTAAAAATAATAGGGATGATAATCCAGGCCCGCGAAAAACAGCGGCATGATTTTTTTCATATAAAGGAGATTGCGGATTTTCTTGGATTCCATCATCTGCTCAGAAGTGTTCAGGCAGAAAATATGCTCGATCTGCACAGGCGTCCGGGACGGCTTGATGCTGGCCAGCAGGTGGAACAAAAACTCGTAATCCGGCTGCAGCAGCAAGGCCAGATGGCCCTCCGAAGCGCTGCTCTCCTGGTGGATCATCCAGTAGAGGTAATTGTTGATTTCCACCCGCGAATGCAGCACGAAGCAGGGGCTTTTCCGAAAATAATCCGGCAGATCGCCGTAGCTGTCCTCGGGCGGCTTGGGCGGGATTAAATTCTCCGGGAAATTCAGGATAAAATTCTCCACGTTCTGGCGGCAGTAATAGGTGTATTCCCCGATGTTCGTGATATGGTAAGTGCGCAGAAAATCCTGATACTCCTTGGGGGAAAGCCGCATGAATTCAGAAATTTTCTTAAAAAGGGACATGTCCTTCAGTTTTCGTTTGCCGCTGATATATTTATACATGGTGGAGCGGTCTGTATTGCAGTACAGGGCCATGGAATATACGTTCACATCTTTTTCCTTAATTAATTCTCTGAAAGAGTCCGAAAATTCTGACATCGTTTGATCCTCTTTTCTTTTGTGTTATTTATTGTATTTATATAATAACAGATTGTAAAATTGAAGTCGAATTCATACTGGAAGATTTTGCAAAAAAAATCTGCCCACAGAAACGTCCACAATAGCGTCCACAACGCCGCGCTGTGATAATCTGTCCACAAAAAATGCCACATATTGTGGGGGAGCATGGGGGAATGTATAATAAGTTCGCTGTAATATTATGGTTTTCCCAACTCTTTTTGCGCCTGGATTTGTGAAAGGATTTCTGGCTTATATATGTATTATAGGCAGTGGAAGAAATGCATTTGGGAAAAACCGGCGCAAAGGGGGCGTATAAAATGTACTGTCGTTATTGTGGGAAGGAAACAGAGGATGGCAGTCGGTATTGTAACGCGTGCGGGCGATTTCTGGGAGACGGCGGGGCAAAAAGCCGTTCGGTTCCTAAGTTGGGAAAGGCCGTCAAAGCCGTATGTGCGGCCAGCATAGCGTTTGTGGTCGTACTGGTGGCTGCCGCGGTTCTTTTGGCAACAGAAAATAAAGAAGAAGGAGTGGGCAAAGCGCCGGAAAGCGAAGCGGTCAGCGCGCCGGCAAAGCCCACGAAGAAGGCGCAGAAAGAAAAAAGAAAGAAAAGCGTCAGCGCACCGGAAAAACCCGCGGATCCGTATGAGGAAGTTCTTTCGCAGTACCTGCAGGCCGCAAAGGAAGATTTTTATAATGAGGAAATAGCTGCCGGGACGTCTTTGGAGACGCTGTCCTGTGGAGAATATGTCAGCCAGTGGGCGCTGGCGGAACGGGTTCGGCTGCAAAAAACCGTGGATCTCTGCTATGCGTATGCGGATATTGACGGCAACAAAACGCCGGAACTTCTTTTGTCCCTCAAAGAAGGCGAGCAGATATTTATTTACGATGTGTTCGCCGCGTCTTCTGGGCAGGCCGTGCGGCTGTTTGAGGAAAATAAATTTGGGCGCCACTGCTCTTTGAAGCTGTATGTCACAGGCGTTCTGGAGGCGTATACGGATTACATTGGGAATAAACACGAATACTATCGAATTAGGGACGACGGCTGCACATTGGAATTTCTGGAGAGCATTTCTTATAGCCTGGCCGAAGGCGTGGCAAATTCCGATGCGGGGATTTTGTTTTACCATGACCAGGGCGAACAGGAGGAAATCAACGTAGAGCGGTTCAATGAAATCTGGGATTCTTATGCGGGACAAGAGGAGCTTCATGTGGATGGCTGGATGATTCTGGGACAGGAAGGGCAGCCAGACCCGGCGGTGGAAACATCCATCCGGGACCTGCTGGTCAACAGTGAATGGCAGATTGGATTCGGCGCGCAGGACGGTCAGTATATAGGGCCGCGGGATATGTACGGCTTCATGGCCATGGATTACGGCAGCGAAATGTCTTTTGGCGAGGATGGGAGCTTTTCCTATTATGTGGGCGCTGCGGGAGGCGATGGGCTTTATGAGCTGAACGGGGAAAAAATTACCGTGACCTATCAGCGTGTGGGCGACGGCGGCGCGGCGGAACAGATGGACTACTGCCGAAAAAAGGATCCAGAGGGAGTGGAACGGGATTGCGTTCATTATATGGATTTAGGCGGGATAGATGTGTACTTTGAAAAAAAGTGATGGTTGTTCAGTAAAAGGGACTCCCTGTTGATTCACAAAACAGGGAGTCCCTTTTTTAAATTCGCTCAAAAATTCCTCTCAATCCTCATATTCCACGATATACCCAATCCGCCCGGAAAAAGACGGGACCACGCCAATGATATCATCGGGCACGTCGTTTTACATCCACCGTTCTCCATTGTTATAATAACAGAAGTCCAGATAGCATTCCTCGATTTTGCCGTCCCGGTAGCTGGGCTCGTTCTGCAGCCATTCGCCGGCGGCCCAGTAGTCGGGGCCGTTGATGATTTCCCCGCGGTCAAAAAGACTCCCGCGCCCAGCAGCAGGAAGCAGAGGACGGCGGCGCAGATGCTGATGGCCAGCTTTGGGCCGTTTTGGTTTTGGGGCGGAGGCGAGAAGCCGGCCGGGCGTTGGAGGCGTTTGGCGCGTTTGTAAAGTTATGGACGGGCGCGCCGCATTTTTCGCAGATTTGAATTGTCGGGTATTTGGCAACCGCATTTTGGACACAGCATGTTTTTTTCCTTCCTAATGATAAGCTCCGCGCAGGGGCCGATTTTTAGATTATTATAGCATATTTCCAAAATAAATTACAATCTGTGGAAAAAAGGTTTTGCCGTTCGGGGGTTTGTTGTATAATGGGGGCATAGGAGGGAAAACGATATGCCAATTAATTTAACAAAAGGACAAAAAGTGGATTTGACCAAGGGAAACCCCAATCTGAAGAACTTGATGGTGGGCCTGGGATGGGATGTGAATACATTTGACTCGGGGGCGGATTTTGATCTGGACGCGGCGGCGTTCATGGTCGGCGCCGACGGGAAATGCCCCACGGAAAAGGAGTTTATTTTCTATGGAAATCTGGAGCACGCAAGCGGGGCGGTCCTCCACATGGGAGACAACCTGACCGGCGCCGGAGACGGGGACGACGAGCAGATTAAGATTGACCTGACGAAGATCCCGGCCAACGTGGAGCGGGTGGTTTTCACCGTGACCATTTACGAGGCGGAAGAGCGGCGGCAGAACTTCGGGCAGGTTTCCAATTCTTTTATCCACATCGTGGATGAGGACACTGGCGCGGATTTGATTCAGTACGACTTGGGCGAGGATTTTTCCATTGAGACGGCGGTGGTCGTGGGCGAGATTTACAAGAGAAACGGCGAGTGGAAGTTTAACGCCATCGGCAGCGGATTCCAGGGCGGCCTGGCCGCGCTGTGCGGGCATTACGGAATTGAAGTGGCCTAAAGTCCGGCTATTTTTTGCGGTCGTCGTCTGTTTATGGGCGGCGGTTCCCGCGCATGCGCAGGAAAGCGGGCGCATGGAGGATTTTGGCGCCCTCTGCTATATGGTGGACTTTCTGGATTACGACGGGAGCCTTCTGGATTCCAGGCTCTGCGCGTATGGTGAAAAAATAAAAGACACAGTGGTTCCGCTGCGCCAGGAGGATGCGCGGTATATCTATCGGTTTGCGGGGTGGGAGCCGCAGTTTTCGGAGACCGTCTCGGAATGCGCGGCGTACACGGCGGTCTATGACCGGATTGAGAAATCAAATAATGGCGCGCCCGGCGTTGTTTCCGGTCCGGACGCGCAGGAGTCGCCGGCAGCTTTGGCGCGGGGCGCCGCCAAAGATTTTTCGCCGGAGGAGATCGAGCAGGCGTCGTCCAGGTCTTACGATGTGACTTCGTTTCACATAGAAGCTTCCGGGGAGGAGCCGGATATCTGGGAAAGGCCGGAGAATACGCCGACTGTCCAGCCTTCCCGAAGGCCGAAGGAAGAGGCGGCGGGAAATTGGACGGTGGATTCGGTAAACGAAATTCTTTCAGAGGCGGACGCCGCGCACACGGCGGCAAAGGAGAGGCAGACGTTCGCGCCGGAGTCCACGAAACCGCCGGCTTATACGGAGGCGAAGGAGTCCGGGAAAGCGGAAAATTTCCCATCCGCATTGGAGCCGGAGCGGGCGATCGTTTACGTGGAGGCAAAAGAATCCGGAGAAACGGGGAACATTCCAGCCGAGTCGGAGGAAATAACCGTTTATATGGAGGAAAAAAAGCCCGAGGAACCGGAAAATGCCCCGGCCGCGCCGGAAAGGTCAAAAGAGGCTGAGAAAGATAAAGAGGGTTCCGACGCGCCAGAGCGGACAAAAATGTCCGAAAAAGCAGAAAGGGTTCCGACAGAAACCGAACCGGACCCATGGGAAGCGGGCAAAAAAGAGAAACCGGCGCAGTCATCGAAGCGTAAGCTTTTTGCGCCGATTCTTTTGTCGGCGGTCTTCATTTGCTGCAGTGGAAGCGTCTGGATGCAAAAGCGGAAGAAAGGAAAGGTGGAGAAATGAAGAAACGGATTTTAGCCCTGTTACTAAGTTTGGGCGTAGCCGTGGCGGGGCTTCCGGCGGAAGTTCTGGCCGCCGGGGCAGTTCAGGAAGCCGGCGAAGCGGCGCAGGAAGCGTATGAGGACCTGTCCGATAGGATTATACAGGAAGGCGGTTTCCTGCCAGAGACGGAGGAGCGCGCAGGCGCGGCCCTGGAAAGCGGCAAGAGAGAACAGGCGCAGCAGGCGATTTTGGCGGCGTGGGATTCTTTTTCAAACTCCTGCGATCTGTCCGCCTATCAGATACCGGTGGCGGATTTTAGAGAAATCTATGTGGAGACGCTGAATAAAAACCCGCGATATTTTTACGTTTCCGGCCAGTGGAGCTATTCTTTGGATGGAAATGGCGTGCGGGAGGTATTCATAAACTATGAAATGAGTCCGTCAGAGGCAAAATCTATGCGGGACGCTTACGATCAGGCGGTTGTCGTGGCGGCGCGCGGCGCGCAGGCCTCCTGGAGCGATATGGAAAAGGCGCTTTACATCAATGACTACCTGGCGCGTAACTGCGAATACGATGAAAGTCTGCAGAAATACACCGCCTACGACGCGCTGGTGGGACGGACGGCCGTGTGCCAGGGATACGCCCTTGCTTTTCTGGAGCTGGCGCAGCAGCTGGGCCTGTCCTGCGAAATGGTGACCAGCGCCTCCATAAACCATGCCTGGAATATGGTGAAGCTGGACGGCTCTTATTACAATGTAGACGTGACCTGGAACGATCCGGTGACGGATCAGCTGGGAAGAGCCTGCCATGCCTATTTCATGAAAAGCACGGCGTTTTTCAAGCATCCCCAAACGGGCATGGAGTCGCATTTGGGGGCGGACGACTGGGCAGTTTCCGGCGGCGTCAAAGACACGGCGGCGTCCAACACAAAATACGACAATTATTTCTGGAATCAGGCCAATGTGGGATTTGACTACATAGACGGCGCCTGGTACGGATTTGACGGAAACGACGGCATTTGCAAATACAGCTGTGACGGAGCGGATTTTACTTCTTTGGGAACAGTTCAGCGGATTACGGACGTGTGGACGGTAATCGGCTCAAATGGCAGTTATTGGCAGCAGAAATTTGTGGGAACGGGAAGCTTTAACGGGAAATATTATTATTCCGGGCGGGATTCCATCTATGAGCTGGATGCGGCTACCGGGAAAAGCGCGCCTGTATTCACACTGACCGAGGCGCAGAAACAGAGCGGCTCCATTTATGGGATGAATGTCAGCGTTTCTGGAGAGCTCCGGTATATTTTGGCAAAAGGCCCCCAAGATGCGGGAGAGGTTTTGACGGCTGTCGAGCTGGAACGGCCGCATACGCACACGGAGGAGATCCGGGACGCGGCGGCGGCCACCTGTCAGAAAGAAGGCTACACGGGGGACGTCTACTGTAGAGAGTGCGGCGCGCTGCTGAAAAAAGGCTCTGCCATTGAGAAAAAAGAGCACACGCCGGTTGTCGCCGAAGAAGCCATCCCCGCAACCTGCGCCGAAGCGGGAAGGACGGAAGGAAAACGCTGCAAGGAGTGTGGTCAGACGCTGCAGGAGCCGGAAATCATCCCTGCGCTGGGCCATGACTGGGAGAAAGACTATTCCATAGACAAACCGGCCACCGCCGAGGAGGAAGGCGAAAAGTCCATCCATTGTTCCCGGTGTCCGCAGCGTAAGGACATCCAGACGATCCCCAAGCTGGAACCGGGAGAAATAGAAAAAATGGATCTGTCCGCCTGTGAAATCACGCTGGCGCCCGGCCGTTATGTCTACGACGGGAGACCGAAAGAGCCGGTCGTTACCGTGCGGCGCGGGGACGCTGCGCTAACGCCGTCCAGCGATTATCAGACGGAGTACAAAGACAATATCCATGCCGGCACGGCCTCCGTGATTATTTCCGGGAAAGGAATCTACACGGGCAGCGTTACGAAGACTTTCCAGATTCAAAAGGCGGCGAATCGAATCAGCGGCGCTGAGAAATATACAAAAACATCCAAGAAAGGCGCCCAGACATTTAAGCTAAATATCCGCGCCGCCGGCGGGACGATTGCCTATCAGTCCCAGAACAAGAACGTCAAAATCTCCAAAGACGGCAAAGTGACCATTTCCCAAAATTTTGTAGGGAAAGCGGTGATCCAGGCCGCGGCGGGAAGCGGAGATTACGCCTCTGTGACGAAAAAAATTACAGTCACCGTCAATCCCGCAGGCGTGACTCTGACCCAGGCCAGGAACGCTTCCGGCAGAAAGCTGGCGCTTAAGTGGAAGAAAAACGCCCAGGCGTCCGGTTATCAGATGCAGTATTCTGTCAGCCCCAAATTTTCCGGGGCCAAATCAAAACTGATTTCCGGCGCATCCAGGACGAAATACACGCTGAGCGGCCTGAAAAAGAAAAAGACTTATTACGTGCGGATCCGTGCCTACAAGACCGTGGGGAAAGTGAAATATTACAGTGGCTGGTCCGTCGCAAAAAAGTGCGTGATTCAGAAGTAAAGAAGCCAATAAAAAACCAGCTCCTCATTCCGGGGGAGCTGGTTCTTTCGGCATTTTTTCCAAGATATGCAGTTTTGCTTTTAAGATTCTGGCCACGGAGTCGTCGATTCTGCTTTGGGGAATGGAGCCGGTGTTTACAGCGCTTAAAACGGCCTGATAGGCGCCGGCGAAATCCGACGGCATCAAAACAATGTCCGTTCCCGATTGGATGGTTTTTTTAGCCGCGTCGCCGGGAGAGTAAAGCTGGTCGATGGCGCCCATGTTCATGGCGTCCGTGATGATCAGGCCGTCGTAGCCCATCTCGTTTCGCAGTTTTTCCGTGATCATCCGAAAAGACATGGAAGACGGCGTGTCGTCGCCGATTATGTTGGGCGCGGATATATGGCCGACCATGATAAAGTCCACCTCTTCCTCAATGCCCCTTTGGAAAGGAATCAGTTCCGCGTTTTGCAGCTCTTCCCAGCTTTTTGAGATGGTGACGGCGCCTGTGTGGCTGTCGCCTTCCGTCGCGCCGTGTCCGGGAAAATGTTTGAACGCGCCAAGCACGTTATTTTCCCGCAGGCCCTGGAAAACGGCGGAGGCCATGTCGGCCACCAGCAGAGGATCGCTTCCGAAGGAGCGGTATTGCACCACGTTGTTATCCGGGTTTGTCAGCACGTCGGCCACCGGAGCAAAGTCCACGTTGAAGCCCAGATCCCGGAGATAGCCGCCGATCTCCTGGCCGATGGCGTAGGCTTCGTTCACATCGCCCGTGCTGCCCACGTCCGACATATTTCCGATGTAGTTTAAGTTGAAGTTCGGGTTGCCGTTTAACCGGGCCACGCTCCCGCCTTCTTCATCAATGCAGGTGAACATGGGAAGTCCGGTGCGCTTCAGGCTGTACTGCTGCACGTTGGACAGCATTTCTTTTACCTGATCCGGCGTCTGCAGATTCTCCGCCAGGTAGACAAAGCCGCCCAGGGGCGTTTCGTCGATGGCCGCTTTGGTCTGTTCGCCGGCCATGGTGACGACGCCGGAGTCGGTGACGGATTCCGGGGTAACGATGAACATCTGCGCGACTTTATCCGCAGGCGACATGTTTTCCAGATAGTAGGTGACCTGCTCGTCCAGGTCTTTGCCCGCCAGGGAAGGCGCCAACGTGGCTTCCGGCTCTGGCTCTTCTTCGGTCGGGGGCGCGGAAACGCTGTTTTCGCTTTCGGGCGGGGCGGGCGCTTTTGGGGTCTGTGTGGCTTTTTCCAGGTTCTCTTCGTTGGCGGATGGGGTTTGCGCCTGGGGGGGAGATTCGGGGCCGTCTTCCGGGGTGACGATTGAGACCAGGTTTTTGCCCTCCTCTTTGGGGCTTTCTTTTTTCCCGGAACCGCATCCCCAGCAGAGGAAAAGCGCGCACAGGCACAGGGCTACCGATAAGATTTTTTTTGTTTTCATATAATCAAACCAGCCTTTCTGAAAAATAGGGACGATCCGATTACAGGTAGTTTTGCTGGCATTTCACGCAGCCGGAATCTCTGCTGCAGCGAAAATGCAAAATCACATCGTCCACCCGGGTGCAGGTGGCTTTTTTGTATAAAATCGTGTGGGTGGCCTCGGTGGAGTCGTTGGGGCATTTATAGGTGTACGTGCAGGTGTATTGATTCTCCTCGTCTGTGGGAGTATTTCTTAATTCCATGGATGTTCACCTCGTTTTTTGTTAATTGCAGTGATGGGTGTGCAGCAGCTGTTCTGCTTTTTCGCTTAACGGCTTGTCCAGGTAATCTTGGTAAAGCCGCTGTACGTCCTGGTTTTCGTGGCTGAAACGAACGGGCATGTTTTTGTCCAGTCTGTATAGGATGTCCGCCCGATCTTTGGCGCGGCTCTGGTCGTCGCAGTGGATCGGCTGTCCGCCGCCTCCCGCGCAGCCGCCGGGACAGGCCATCACTTCCACGAAATCGTAATGGGATTCGCCCCGAAGAATCGCCTCGCAGAGCTTTTTGGCGTTGCCCAGGCCGCTGGCGACTGCCGCGCGGACGGTTGTGCCGTCTATGTCAAATTCCGCTTCCCGCCAGGGCCGATTGTCTTTGGCGCGGGGCGCGCGGACGGTCTTGAAAGCGTCCGGGTCTGGATTATTGCCGGTGGCCAGATAATAGGCGCTTCGAAGCGCGGCTTCCATGACGCCGCCTGTGGCTCCGAAGATGACGCCGGCGCCGGTGTAGTCTTTTAACAGATTGTCAAACGGAATTTCCTTTGTGTCATTTGCGTGGACGCGGACGGTTTTCAGAAGCTGCAGGGCTTCCCGTGTGGTCAGGGAGCCGTCGATGTCCCGGATGCCGTCTCTTTCCATGGCTGGAAGCTGGCATTCGCCTTTTTTCGCCACGCAGGGCATGATGGAGACGCAGCGGATTTTTTCCGGGTCAATGCCCTGTTTTTCTGCAAAATAGCTCTTTACGACGGCGCCAAACATCTGCTGGGGGCTTTTGGCTGTGGAGAGCTGGCCCACAAGCTGAGGGAACTGGCTTTTCACAAAGCGCACCCATCCAGGGCAGCAGCTGGTGAAAAGAGGGTACCGCTCTAATTCGCCGCCGGTTTTCTTTTCCAGAAATTCGGAGCCTTCCTCCATGATGGTCAGGTCGGCGGAAAAGCTGGTGTCGAATACATAATCGAATCCGGCCTGCTTTAAGGCGCCGGCCAGACGGCTGACGGTGGCGGAGTCTTCCGGGATTCCCAGATGTTCTGCCCAGGCGGTGCGCACGGCCGGCGCAATGTGGGCCACGGTCACGAGTTCGGGATCGTCCAGCATAGCGAGGACTTTATCCACGTCGTTTCTTTCACGCAGGGCCCCCACCGGACAGTGGACGATGCACTGGCCGCACTGGCTGCAGTCGCTCTGGGAAATGGACAGGCCCTGGGAAACGTCCACGCGGGTGCGGCTGCCGGTTCCGGCCAGATCCCATATGCCGAGGCTTTGGATTTTGTCGCATACCTGGATGCAGCGCATGCATTTCACGCATTTTCCCGCGTCGCGGATCAGCGGGAAGTCTTTTTCCCATTGGGCCGCTTTTCCGGCGGGGAGCTCTTTGCAAAAGCTGTTTTCCGGTAAATTAAAATCGTTGGCCAGTTTCTGGAGCTGGCAGTTTCCGCTCCGTGTGCAGGCGGTGCACTGACCGTCGTGCTGGCTTAGGATCAGTTCCAGGTTCGTCCGGCAGGCGTTTCGCACGCGCGGGCTGTTCGTGGTGATCTTCATGCCTTCCTGGACTACGTTGTCGCAGGCGGGAACCAGCTTTTCTTCGCCTTCCACTTCCACACAACACAGCCGGCAGGCGCCGATTTCGTTGATTTCTTTCAGGTAGCAGAGGTGCGGAATGTCGATGCCCGCTGTTTTGGCGGCTTCCATGATGGTGCTGTTTTTGGGCGCCGTTATCGGAATGTCGTTGATTGTAATATTTACCACTGGATGTTCCTCCCTCCTTTAAGTATGCCGTATCCGAAGTGATCGCATCGCAGACATCTGGAACATTCCTGTTCCATTTCCTGGCTGCTCATGCCGATGCTGACCAGATCGAAGTCGCCCTGGATGGATTCGATGCTGCGGCCGGCCAGGTTGACGCGCCCGCAGGGCGGCGTGTTGGTGTGCTGGGGGGCCGGGACTTCTACGTCGGACTTTATGGCGTGGCAGTAGCCCAGGAACTGGTCGATGTTGTCGGCGGCCACTTTTCCGGCGGCCACGGCGCGGATGACGGTGGCGGGGCCGGAAACTGCGTCGCCGCCGGCGAAGACATTTCCGCTTCCGCTTACGAAGCTGGTCTGCTCGGCCTGGATGGCGCCCCGTTTGGCGCGGATGCCGCTTTCCTCAAAAGGCTTTAAGTGAACGGCTTGTCCGATGGCTATAATAATGTAGTCGCAGGGGATTTCTACCAGGTCTTTTTCGGCTTTGCGGATGGACGGCCGTCCGTCTGCGCCGATCTGGCTGATAATCTGCGGCTGCGCCCAGAGGGTTTTTACCCGGTTCTGTTCGTCGGCCTCGATCCGTTCTGGCGCGTGAAGGGGCAGGATCTCCGCGCCTTCCATCTGCGCTTCCTGGATTTCTTCCGGCAGGGCGGTCATGTCGTCCACCCGGCGGCGGTACACACAGGTCACGCGGCTGGCGCCCAGACGCAGGCTGGTGCGGGTGGCGTCCATGGCCACGTTTCCGCCGCCGATGACGCAGACGCGCTTATTTTCCAGGTTGGGAATGCGGCCTTCCCCGATGTTGCGCAGCATCTCCACGGCGCTGATGACGCCCTCGCTATCTTCGCCTTCGATGCCAAGCTTTTTGTCGGCGTGGGCGCCTATGGATATGTAAACGGCGTCATACTGCTTTTTCAGATCTTCCAGGGAAATGTCCCCGCCGATGTCCGTATCCGTCACCGCTTCCACGCCGGCGTTTAAAATGTACTGGATATCCGCGTCCAAAACGTCCTGGGGCAGCCGGTAATCGGGGATCCCGTAGCGGAGCATGCCGCCTAACTTGGGACGCTGCTCGTAGACCACGGTTTTGTGGCCCATCAGCGTGAGAAAATACGCGGTGGTCAGGCCGCCCGGTCCGCCGCCTACAATGGCTACTTTCTTGCCGGTGGGCGCCTCGCAGACGGGCGTGTCGATGGCGCCCGCGTGGTCCGCCGCGTAGCGTTTGATGCCGCAGATGTTCACCGCGTCGTCCAGCATCCGCCGGCGGCAGTGATCCTCACAGGGATGTTCGCAGACGTAGCCGCACACGGACGGGAAGGGATTGTCCTTGCGAATCAGGCGGATGGCGTCCTCGCACCTTCCGGCCTTCACCAGCGCGATGTAGCCGGGCACGTCCACATGAGCCGGACACATGGCGGTGCAGGGGATGGCGTGCTTCAGGCCGTACATGCAGCGCTCGTCCTGGATGTGGCTTATGTAATCCGCGCGGAAGTTCGTCACGCTGTTTAAGGCCATCTTGGCGGCCTCGTAGCCGATGGCGCAGTCAGCGGTGTCGATGATGGTTCTCGCGGTGCGCGCAATTTCTTCAATAATATGTATCCCGGCGTCGCCGTCCAGCACGGATTCCAGCATATGGGCCAGTTGCCCTAAGCCTACCCGGCAGGGCGTGCATTTTCCGCAGCTCTGGGCATGGCACATGCGGATTACGTTTAATGTAATGTCCACCGGACAAAGGCCCATGGGGCTTACGCGGATGCGGCGGCTTATGTCGGCGCATAAATCCTGAAATGCGCGCTGTTCCTGTCCGGGCGTTTCTATTTTTAACCGTTCCAAAATTGAAACCTCCATTTCTAAATCGTTTGCGCGTTAAAAAGGTATGTCGAGAATAAGTATAGTTGAAATGGTTTGGGAATGTCAATATATTTTCGCTATCATCCGGAGGTTCGGGGCCAGGCGTTCTTAGTAGCATATGCCTTCCGGCGGCGCAATATGCGTTTGAGAAAAAGTTTAAAAAAAAGTAGTTGACATTTTGATTTCTCTATAATATAATAGTCCTTGCGTTGGACATGAAACATTATCCGTGCATAGCTTAAACGGCGAATATGTCCTCGTTGCGGGGTGTGGCTCAGTTTGGCTAGAGCGCCTGGTTTGGGACCAGGAGGCCGCAGGTTCGAATCCTGTCACCCCGATGTTATGCGGGTGTAGTTCAATGGTAGAACACCAGCCTTCCAAGCTGGATACGTGGGTTCGATTCCCATCACCCGCTTACGAGTCTGTAGCTCAGCTGGATAGAGCAACGGCCTTCTAAGCCGTGGGTCGGGGGTTCGAATCCCTCCAAGCACGTTATGGTGGGTATGGCGCAGTTGGTTAGCGCGCCAGATTGTGGCTCTGGAGGCCGAGGGTTCGAGTCCCTCTATCCACCCTTTTGGCAAAGGGCTATCGCCAAGCGGTAAGGCACAGCACTTTGACTGCTGCATGCGCTGGTTCGAATCCAGCTAGCCCTGTTTGGGAAATTCAGCTGTGATTCGCCAAGGGCGGCGAAGAACCTGGAAATTATAGGAATATGGGATATTAGCTCAGTTGGTAGAGCACTTGACTTTTAATCAAGTTGTCCGGGGTTCGAATCCCCGATGTCTCATTAAAGGCGCTGTTTCTGGTGGGTGAAGACACCGGGGGCGGTGTTTTTTATTTTATAGAAAATTCTGCCGAACCCCTCAAAACGCTTTTTTGAGAGAACTGTATTTTGGTTTTGACCGCGCGGAAATTTTTCTTAATCTACAGCATATCCGCAATCCGAATGTTTAACTCCCCATAAATAGAAACAATAATTTCATCGTCAAAGCCGTACTGATAAGTATTTTTGCCATTTTCAAAGTCATAGACGTTAATGGTATGCGTCATTGGGTTTACGATCCAATATTCCCGGACTCCGGCAGTGCGGTATTTGAAAAGTTTTATGTCATAATCCATCTGCTGGCTGGAAGGGGATGTAACTTCTATGGTCCAGTCCGGAGCGCCATTGCAGCCGCGGTCATCCAATTTATTCGCGTCACATATATTATAGAGAGGTCAGGTTCCACATAATTGCGCTCATCTTTATTTAAGAAAACCGCAAATGGAGCTGGAATCACTGTGCATCCTCCATTTTTGCATCAATATAATTTGCAATTTTTTGGTTTAGTTTACTTATAAGTATCTGATGTTTTGTGTTTGGCGGGGCCATCATATAAATCTGTCCGTCTATGAGCTCGGCCCGCTGACCGTCTGGCAAGGCGAAAATATCCGCAATGTCATATTTTTTTCTTGCAGCAATGCCATATAAAGTCTCCTATTATCATATAAAAACAGTCTGAATAATTGCAATACAGTTTTAAAAGGAAAACAGCCCCGGATCGCCGGGGAGCGAAAGACGGGGCTGCATATAAACAACGTAATATTATTATAGGGCAAAAGATCGAAAATGTCAAAGAATTTTTCAATCCGGCGGCTGCCCGTCATGCGCCTGCCACTGACATTCCAGAAGCGCCATGTTCGTGAACACGGCCTTAAAGGAGGAGTCCTCCGGGGAGCAGGCGTAGACGCCGAACCGGATAGCGCCATTCCCCTGGCGCATATGGCAGATGCGCATCTGGCTAAAGCTCACGCCGTCGATGGAATTTTCGATGCAGTAGTCGTCTTCGCGGCGGCTGAAGCGGTACCACATAGATTGGACGGAGGCGTCCAGGGCGGTTGTGGCCCAGTCGGAGTATCCGTCATTGGTC
Organism: uncultured Lachnospiraceae bacterium; assembly: GCA_948444865.1. GTDB lineage: Bacteria > Bacillota > Clostridia > Lachnospirales > Lachnospiraceae > MGBC164599. The sequence goes on along the minus strand of CAOJVE010000011.1, from coordinate 2,672 downwards.
ACGACGCTGCCCAGATGCTGGTAGCGTTCGTTTTCATATTCAACGGAAGCCTTCAGCCAGTTTTCGCTGTCCAGGTACATGACGATGCCGCACTGGTCAAACCGATGGCAGCTTTCGGCGAAATCGGTTTTCACCACGAAGCTGAAATACTGCTCGTCCGTCTCCATCTGGAACGCCGGGGCGTTGTCGTTTCGGAAATGGTAGTAGGTTCGCTGCCATAAATCGGTGTGCGGCTCTGTGATGATTTCAAGTCGGTTATTTTCTATTTTGTATTCCTGGGGTTTTCGCGTCCATTTGAATTTTCTCATATCCATAGTTTTATTTTCCTTTTTTAAAAATATGTCTTTACAGGGACTTTTTTTCCGGCTCCTTTGGATTGTACGAGTTTTTTGTAGGCGGTTGTTTTCCAAGATGGCGTTTTGAACAGGCAGTTGCTTTTGATTCCTTTGAAAGCGTTGGCGCCTGCGTTAATCCAGAAGATTTTGTTGTCCGCCCGAAGCGTCCACAGTGGATGCCGGAGTGGCTGTGGCGGTTTCTGCCAGAAGCAGCAGCGACAGGGCGCTTGTGGCCAGAAGTCTTCTCAATTTTTTCATGCTTTTCCTCCTTAAAATGTCTGCGGCGCACATCCGAGAAATCCGCTAAAGAAATGCAAAGGGGGTGCGGCAGGGTTTTCTTTATTCCACGCAGTTTGGACGCTTGCGAAACGCCCATTTCAACAGCCAGAGTTTGAGGAAAATAGATAAATAAACAGCGAATTTAAAACGGTTTTGAGCTCCGTTTTATCTATTTTCCCTAAACTCGTGACATTGGAATATTGTCCCACAATCATCTATAATAAATATAACTGAAAAATAGAAAAATGTTAAGGGAATTTTTTTCCATCGGACAGAGAAAAGCGGCCCGCCCGCAGGCAAAACCGCTTTTCCCATGATTGTTAAGTTAGAAAGTCTGCAATGACTGCTGCGGAGCATTGGGCGTTGGAAGCTATTGCGGGGTGCCCGCCCGTCTTGAAAAGATGGATTTTGCAGTCGCCGATCTGCTCTTTCATCCGTCCGTATTCATCCGCCAGGTCTTTTCGGCACATCACATCTTCCAGGCTGCCCATAAGCAAAATGGGAACCTTAAGGGTTTCCAGCGGTTTGCAAAAAAGCGGGGCTTTGGAGTCCGCGCATGCGACAAGCGCCTGGGTATCCAGGTCGACAACGGTTTCCCAGTCTTCGCCCTGCTGCCATTCATAAAACTGTCTGGCTAGAGGGTCGCTTTTGGCGAAAGCGCGTCGTGTACAAGGGCAGCGGCATTTCAAACATTTTCGAGGAAGCGGCGTTGCCGTGGAGCAGCGCCAGCGGCTTTCCGCTTCCGGTTATTCTGTAAAAGACTCTCTTATTTTCGTACGTAAAATAGGACATAATTTGCCTCCTAATCAAATTTTTTTCGATGATTAGCAAGGCGCAGATAACAGTGGCTTACGCCTTGCTGTTATGCAAAAATCCAGATTCCCATGCTTTAGACCTCCTTTTCTAATAAAATTATACTGTCTGCCGTCTTCGGACGCAAGCTTAATTGCCGCCTTTTTTGCGCACAGGGAAATAAACTTCCGTTTCCCAGTCTTCCGGCGCCAGGCTGTCGAACTGCGTTTTCACGTAGATGTCGTAAGGCGCGCCGCATCCCTCGTAGCCGTTTTCGGAAATCCAGGAAATCAGGGCGCCGTAGGCGTCGGACAGGGAAGAGTAGGGACCCCTGTGGACGGTCATGGCGCACAGGCAGCCTTCCATGATCCGGTCTGCCTTTTCCTTTTCGCGGATGCCGACGATTAACTCGACGTCGGAGCATTCGGCGTTAAATTCCTGGTCGTAGTAGACGGCGCCGGTCAGGCCGTTGGGCGTTACCTGCTCCTTGGGGACGCGTTCGTACAGCGTGCCGTAATATTTCCCGAAATCATCGACGCCCATTTTCTGCCGGCAGGAGAGCACGTTTCGCGCCGGCGTTTCCAGTGCCTGAATCTCATAACCTTTCTGATATCCCATTTTGTCACCAGTCCTTTCAAAATCCCGCAGGTGCGCAGACAATTCCGCGATTGTCTGCCGCAATGCCTGCATTTTTTGTGTCAATATTTCCTTTTGCTGCAGCAATTTTTCATAAAATGCCCGTTCTTTCGGGGCCTTTAAGATCTCCTGGATTTCGTCCAGGGAGAACCCGTAGCGTTTCAAACGCTGGATGAGAAGCATCTGTTCCATCTGCTGCCGGCTATAGTAGCGGTACCCGGTAAACGCGTCCACCTTCATCGGCTTCAAAAGCCCAATCCGGTCGTAGTGGCGCAGGGTCTTCACGCTGACCAGGCATATTCTGGAAAATTCTCCAATGGAGAGCATGGCGTTCCTCCTGTTTTCTTGATCCGAATCTGGAATCAGTATAAAGCATGCCCTAAGGGAAGAGTCAAGGGCAAAATCCAAAAGATGAAATCCTATCAGCTTTGTGACATTTGGGAAACCGGCCGGAAACATTTCTGTGTTAGTGTATAAAAGAATGAGGCATAAAAAACAATAAGTATATATTGACAAAATATATACGGGGGGGGGGGTAGAATAGAATTTAAGATTAGCATTTAAGAAGGCAGGGGGGAACCAAAGATGCTATTTAACTCAATTCATTTTCTAGTCTTTTTTCCGGCGGTT
>CAOJVE010000010.1 GCA_948444865.1 uncultured Lachnospiraceae bacterium | reverse complement strand
CCCTGGTGGGCGACTTCGGGGAAGCCATGAAAGAAGTGATTGAGAAATACCATCCAGACCGGATTGTGATTGAGCCTTCCGGCGTGGGCAAGCTGTCCGACGTAAAAGGGGCTGTGCTGAAGGTGGCCAAGGACGCGCAGGTTGTGATGAACAGCAGCACGACGGTGGTGGACGCCAATAAGTGCAAGATGTATCTGCGCAACTTCGGCGAATTTTTTGAAAATCAGGTGGAACATGCCGAGACGGTGATTTTAAGCCGGACGGATGTGGCGAAACCGGAGAAAGTGAAGGAGGCTGTGCAGCTTCTAACCGGGAAAATGAAGGACGGCGCCACGCTGGTTACCACGCCCATCGCCCAATTAAGCGGCGAGAAACTGCTGGAGGCCATGGAGCGTCCGGTATCCCTGGAAGAGGAAGTTCTGAAGGAAGAACATCACCATCACGACCATGACCACGAAGAGGGCCATCATCACCATCACGACCATGACCACGAGGAAGGCCATCATCACCATCACCACCATGACCATGAGGAGGGCCATCACCATCATGACCACGACTGCTGCGGCCATGACCACGACCACCATCATCACGATCATGAGGGCCATCACCATCATCATGCGGATGAAGTGTTCACAAGCTGGGGCCAGGAGACGGCCCGCACTTATGAGAGAGCGGAACTGGAGCATATCCTGGATGAGCTTTCCAAGGAAGGGGAGTATGGCATCGTGCTTCGGGCCAAGGGAATGGTGCCGGATGGAGACGGCAAGTGGATGTATTTCGACATGGTTCCGGAAGAGGCGGAGATTCGGGAAGGCGAGCCGGATTACACGGGAAGGCTGTGCGTGATTGGTTCCAAGCTGGAAGAAGATAAGCTGGCCAAGCTGTTCGGCGTTTAAGGGAGGCGTAAGCGATGGAAGAAGAAATCCGGGTCCCTATATATTTGATTACAGGCTTTCTGGAAAGCGGCAAGAGTTCTTTTCTGAAATTCACCCTGCAGCAGGATTATTTCGCGTCGCCGGAGAAAACCCTGGTGATTCTCTGCGAAGAAGGCGAAGAGGAATATGAGCCGGAGCTTTTAAAAGGCGCCAACGCGGTTCTGGAAGTGATTGAGTCGCTGGAGGATTTAACGCCAGAGCGGCTGGCGGCTCTTGAAATCTGCCACAATCCGGGCCGTGTGCTGATTGAGTACAACGGCATGTGGCTGGTCAGCGATCTGGAAAAGATGCAGATGCCCAAAGGCTGGGGTATCGTGCAGCACATCACAATCGTGGACGGCAGTACCTTCGACGCATACCTGAACAATATGAAGTCCCTGTTTATGGAAATGGTGCGCCACGCGGACATGGTTTTATTTAACAGGAGTTCCCTGGAACAGCCGCTGGCCACCTACCGCAGAGGCATCAAAGTGGTGAACCAGCGGGCGGAGATTATTTTCGAGGACGAAGAAGGGGAATTGGACGATATTTTCGAGGGCGAGATGCCCTTTGACCTGGACGCACCGGTGGTGGAAATCGCACCGGAGGATTACGGGCTTTGGTATGTGGATGCCATGGAGCATCCCATGAAGTACCAGGACAAAGAGGTGCATTTTAAGGCGAGAGTGCTGAAGCCGGGGGATTTCCCCGAGGGGGAATTTGTGCCGGGGCGTATGGCCATGACCTGCTGCGCCGACGACACCACGTTTATCGGCTTCATCTGCAAGAGCGACAACGCCTCCGCGCTTGAAGAAGGCGCCTGGGTGGACGTGCAGGCGAAAATGGCGGTGGAACACAGGCCGGCCTATTATGGGGAAGGCCCGGTGCTTTACGCCCATCAGGCAAAGCTATGTGAACCGTTGGAAGAAGAGATGGTGTATTTCAATTAGAGGAATTGAGCGGACGAGATGTATTTGATAGCGGGGCTGGGGAATCCCGGCAGGAAATATGAAGCGACCCGGCACAACATGGGATTTGACGCGGTGGATGCATTAATCGACCGACATCAAATCCCGGGTTGTGGGGTGAAATTTGATGCGATGTATGGCAAGGGCAGAATCGGCGCAGAGCGCGTGGTTCTGCTCAAGCCTCTTTTATATATGAATCTGAGCGGCGCGCCCATCCGGGCCATGTGCGATTATTATAAAATCGACCCGGAAAAAGAGCTGATTGTGCTGTACGACGACATTGACTTAAGTCCGGGACAGATACGCATCCGCAAGAAGGGCAGCGCGGGAGGCCACAACGGCATGAAGGATATTATCCGGCATCTGGGAGGCCAGAACTTCACGCGGGTGAAAATCGGCGTGGGCGAAAAGCCCAGCGGCTGGGATCTGGCGGATTATGTGCTCAGCCGTTTTTCAGCGGAAGAAAGAGAGAACGTGGATGAGGCCATCCAGCGGGCGGCGGACGCGGTGGAGCTTATTCTGAAAGATGGAGCGGACGCCGCCATGAATCAGTATAACCGTAAATCATAGAAGGGAGGGGCGGTAGGAATATTATGGAGGCGTTTGTGAAGCCTTTGGAGGGGTTGGCCGAGTATGAACAAATTCGTCAGAGTTTGAAAAACAATCAGGGGGTTTTGCAGGTGACCGGATGTCTGGAGTCCCAGAAATCCCATTGGTTATACGGGCTTTCGGATTTGCATGACTGCCGCCTGGTGGTGGCGGAGGATGATCAGAAAGCAAAAGAATTTTACGAGGATTACCGCTTTTACCAGCCGGACGCTTTTTTGTATCCGGCTAAGGATTTGTTATTTTACTATGCGGATATCCAGGGAAATTTGCTGACCAAGCAGCGCATGCGGGTAATCCGCGGCATTCTGGAGAAAAAGAAAGTGACGGTGATTGCCAGCGTAGAAGGCTGCATGGAACGCCTAACGCCTCTGGAGGAAATTGCCGCCAGCCGTCTTCATCTGCAAAACGACAGTTCTCTGAATCTGGAGCAGTTTCTGAAGGATTTGACTTATCTTGGCTACGAGCGGGTGGGCCAGGTGGAGATTTCCGGCCAGTTCTCCGTGCGGGGCGGCATTGTGGACGTTTTCTCACTGACGGAGGAAAATCCCTGGCGGATTGAGCTGTGGGGGGACGAGGTGGATTCCATCCGCAGTTTCGACGTCCAGAGCCAGCGTTCCCTGGAAAATCTGGAAGAAATCGTCATTTACCCGGCGGCGGAGAGGTACCGCAGGGAGAACATGGTCACGTTCATGGACTATTTTCCGGCGGACCGGACGCTTTTCGTGCTGGACGAACCCAACCGGATTCGGGAGAAGGGGCAGTCCCTGGAGGAAGAATTTGAAAACAGCATGCGCAACCGGGAAGAGAAGGGTTACGAAAATCTTCGGGAAGAGCTGCTGTGCGGTTTTTCCCAGGTCTGCAAAGGCTTCAACCGCCGCTGCTGCTTGGCCCTGTCCGCCATCGAGCCCCAGCCGGGGGACTGGAATATTACGGGGAAATACGCGCTTACGGTGCGCTCCATCAGCTCCTATAACAACAGTTTTGAGTTTCTGGTGAAGGATTTAAAGGAATGGAAGAAACAGGGCTACCGGGTGTTGCTGCTGTCCGGCTCCCGGACCCGCGCCAAAAGGCTGGCTGTGGATTTGCAGGAGCAAGGGCTTAGCAGCTTCTATTCCGAGGATGAGAACCGAATCCTGGAGCCTGGGCAGATTATGGCGGCTTACGGCCATGCGCGCCGGGGATTTGAGTATCCGCTGATTCAGTTTGCGGTTATCGCCGAGACGGATATTTTCGGCCGAAAGCAGAAGAAGCGGAAAAAGAAAAAGGAATACAGCGGCCAGCGGATACAGGATTTCGCCGAGCTCTCCATCGGGGATTACGTGGTTCATGAAAATCATGGGCTGGGCATCTACCGGGGAATCGAGAAAGTGGAAGTGGACCGGGTTTCCAAGGATTACATCAAGCTGGAATACCAGGGCGGCAGCAATCTGTATATACTGGCCACCCAGCTGGATATGCTGCAGAAATACGCCGGGGCCGACGTTGGGAAAGTGAAGCTCAATAAGCTGGGTCATCCCGAATGGAGCCGCACCAAGTCAAAAGTCCGCGGCGCGGTGCAGAACATCGCCAAAGAGCTGGTGGAGCTGTACGCCGTCCGCCAGGAGACGGATGGCTACGCCTACGGGCCGGATACGGTATGGCAGAGGGAATTTGAAGAAATGTTTCCCTATGAGGAGACCGACGGCCAGCTACAGGCTATCGAGGACACCAAGCGCGATATGGAAAGCCACAAGGTCATGGACCGGCTGATCTGCGGGGACGTGGGCTACGGGAAGACGGAGATTGCCCTGCGGGCCGCTTTCAAAGCCATTCAGGAGGGAAAGCAGGTGGCCTATCTGGTGCCCACAACCATTCTGGCCCAGCAGCATTACAATACCTTTGTGCAGCGGATGAAGGACTTTCCGGTGAATATAGACCTTCTCTGCCGCTTCCGCACGGCCGGCCGCCAGAAAAAAACGGTGGAAGAGCTGAAAAAAGGCATGGTGGACGTGGTGATCGGCACCCATAGGCTTTTGTCCAAGGACGTGGAATTTAAAGACTTAGGGCTTCTGGTCATCGACGAGGAGCAGCGGTTCGGCGTGCGCCACAAAGAGAAGATTAAGCAGCTGAAGAAAAACGTGGATGTGCTGACCTTAACCGCCACGCCCATTCCCAGGACCCTCCACATGAGCCTCATCGGCATCCGGGACATGTCGGTGCTGGAGGAGCCGCCCATGGACCGGATGCCCATCCAGACCTACGTGATGGAATTTGACGAGGAGACGGTGCGGGAAGCCATCCAGCGGGAGCTGAACCGGGGCGGCCAGGTATATTACGTGTACAACCGGGTCACCGACATCGCGGACATGGCGGGCCGGGTGGCTCATCTGGCGCCGGACGCCCAGGTGGCCTACGCCCACGGCCAGATGAGCGAGCGGCAGCTGGAGAAAATCATGTACGGATTCATAAACGGGGACGTGGACGTGTTGGTGTCCACCACCATCATTGAGACGGGGCTGGACATTTCCAACGTGAACACCATGATTATCCACGATTCCGACCGGTACGGCTTATCCCAGCTCTACCAGCTTCGCGGGCGCATCGGGCGGTCCAACCGGACGGCCTATGCCTTCCTGATGTACCGGAGAAATCACATGCTGAAGGAGACGGCGGAAAAGAGGCTGTCCGCCATCCAGGAATACACGGATCTGGGCAGCGGATTCAAGATTGCCATGCGCGACCTGGAGCTGCGCGGCGCGGGAAATCTTTTGGGCGCGGACCAGCACGGGCACATGCTGACGGTGGGCTATGACCTGTATTGCAAAATGCTAAGCGAAGCGGTAAAAGAGGCCAAAGGCATACATACGGTGGAGAGCTTCGAGACGGCTATCGACCTGAATATGGATGCCTTTATCCCGGATACGTATATTTCAAACGAGCTGCACAAACTGAATTTCTACAAACGGATTGCGGGGATTTCCAGCAAGGAAGAGCAGGACGACATGTTGGAAGAGCTGATGGACCGGTTCGGCGAGCCGCCCCGGACGGTGCTGAATCTCCTTTCCCTGGCCTATCTGAAGGCATTGGGCCATAGCGTGTATGTGACGGAGATCAAGCAGATGGGAAAAGAAGTGAAGTTCACCGTGGTTGACTCCGTGCCGATGGAGGCCCAGGGAATTGTTAAGCTAAAGGAAAAATACGGCAGGAAGCTTAAGTTTCCCGGTGGCAAAAAGCCGTGTACGATTCTGAAGATCGAGAAAAAGGCGGCGGACGAGGTGGAACAGTTTTTGGCAGATTTGAAAAATTTCATATTTCCGTAAATCTTCTTGCTTCGTGAAGAAAAAAAGTATATACTCATATATATCATATGACACGGGAGGAAATTATTTTATGAAATATATAAAGAAGAAAATTGCGCTGGGATGTCTGGCGGGCGCACTGGCGGCCACAGGGCTGACCGGCTGTTCCGATAAGATGGACGGCGCCAGCGTGGCGGTCACCATCAACGGGGAGAAGGCGCCTCTCGGCGTGGTCAGCTTCATGACCCGCTACCAGCAGGCCCAGACCCAGGCCATGTACGATATGTATTTCGGCGGCGCCAACGACGGCCTGTGGGACCAGGTGGCCGACGAGAAGACCGGGGAGACTTACGGGGAATCCGCCCGGGACGACGTGCTGGAGCAGATCGAGACGATGTACCTGCTCAGAGAGAAGGCCAAGGACTACGACGTAAAGATTACGAAAAAAGAACAGAAAAAGATTACAGAAGCCGCCAAACAGTTTATAGAGGCCAATTCCGCGGAGACGCTGGAGCGGCTGGCGGCGTCCCAGGCGGATATCGAGACCGTGCTGGAGCTGCAGACCTATGAGAAGAAGATGTTCGACCCCATGGTAGCGGACGTGGACGATAAGGTCAGCGACGACGAGGCGCAGCAGACCACGGTCACCTATGTGCGCGTGGAAGGGGAATCGGAAGACGAAGAGCAGGCAGAAGAGATCGTCAGCGAAGATGAGCAGAAGAAAGTCGATCCCAAGGAGAAAGCCCAGCAGATCCTGGATGAAGTATTGGCCACGGCAGACGCGGACATGGACGCCATTGCAAAAGACGTGGACGAGTCTTTATCCGCCACAGAGACGCATTTCACGGCCAACCCTCCTGAGAAAAAGGATGACGAGGACGAAGACAACAACATCGGCGGCGTTCCCCAGGCGGTGCAGGACGTTGTAAAAGACCTGGCGGACGGCGAGGTTGCCGGCGAGCTGGTGGAAGAAGACGGCGCCTACTATGTGGTTCGGCTGGAGAAAGCCTTTGACGAGGAAGCCACCGAAGAAGAAAAGGACTCCATCATCGAAGAGCGCAAACAGGACATGTACGACGGCATCATAGAAGACTGGAAAGAAGAGGCGGACATCCAGGTGGACAAGAAAGTCATCAAGACGCTGAAAGTGACGGCCAACCGGAAGTTTAGCCTAAAACAGGAAGAGCCAAAGGAGGAAGAGACAGAAGAGGCGGCCGAAGAGGACGCGGTTTCGCAAAATGAGGAAGACGGCGAAGCGCAGGAAGAGTCAGCCGGGGAAGAGGAAGCGCCCGATGCAGAAGAAAGCCCGGATGACGCCGAAGAGGAATCAGAAGCTGCAGAGGAAGACGCTGAGAAATAGAGACAGACAATACAGTTGGGAAGAAAGGAGTGCAGGGTGAAGAAAATTTTAGCGGTTATGCTGACCGTTTCTCTTGCGATCGTATGTCCGGCGGGGGTGAAAGCCGCCACGCTGGATTATAAGGCCGCCATCAATAAAATAGAGGCCAAAGGCACGCCGGCCGTGATCCAGTATTTTGAGGACGGAAAAGGAAACAAAGGCAAAATGGTCGCTCTCACCGGGGAGGCATACAGTTCCAGCGCTTCCCTGAAGATCCGTGAACATCCCAATATAGACGCAACCTCTATCAAAAGCGTCCCCTTCGGGGCCCTGGTGAAACGGGTGGGTCTGTGTGACAACGGCTGGAGCAAACTGGTCATCGAAGAAGACGGCAAAAAGGCATACGGCTATGCGGAATCCTATTATTTATCCACGGACCCGCTGATCAAAAAAATGAATGAGAAACTGGCCGTGCGGGAAGACTCCGAGGTTTTGAATTTTCCCGGCATTCGGGACGGATTGAGCGTGGGGGAAGTCTCCGAGGGCGACCGCGTTGACTGCACGGGCATGTGCAGCGACAACTGGAGCCAGATCTCCTATACCAACGACTCCGGGAAAAAAGTGACCGGTTTTGTGCAGAATTCGGTTTTATCCGAGATCAAAGAGGAGCCGAAGGACGGGGAAAAAGGAACCGAAAAGCCCGAGGAAACCGCCACAGAATCGGAAAACGAACAGGAGCTTGAGGAGCCGGACGCGCTGCTTGAAGGCGAAGCTGTGATCGGCCCGTCGTCGGAAGGAGACGACAGCATCTGGGCCAAAGCAGTCACGGAGAACCTCCAGGACTCCACGGAAGCGGCCAACGCGATTATTGTAAACGAGGGCGAAGCGGTCAACGTGTCCGCCACGGCGAAATTAGAGAGGCTGGGAGAGTTTCGGATTACCCATTACTGCGCGTGCAGCATCTGCTGCGGGCCTTATTCCGGCATGAACTCCACGGCCAGCGGGGCCGTTCCGGTGACGAACCACACGATCGCCGTGTATCCCAAGCAGATTCCCTATGGCACGAAAGTGGTCATCAACGGCCAGGTGTACGTGGCGGAGGACTGCGGTTCCGGGATTAAGAAGAACTGCATCGATATCTATGTGGCCGACCACGAAGAAGCCTGTTCAAAGGGAATGTACCGCACAGATGTTTATTTGCTGATTGAAGGGAACGAGGAATTAGAAGAGTCCGATTCCTGATGATTGCGATAGTAAAAAAGACAGCCAGGGAATGAAAACCCGGCTGTCTTTTTTGTATTTTTTAATAGCTTTGGGCGTTGAGCAGCTTCAGCAAAACGTCCCCCGCAGTCACGGCGTCCTCCACGGTCAGGTAATGGTCGGCGCTTTTGGAGAGCAGCAGCTTCCCGGCCGCAGCAAACTCCTCGTCCGCGAACCAGACGTTCAGCGTCATCGGATAGCGGGGGAAAAACGGGAACACAGCGGTAAAGTCCGCCTTGGAATCCACGATTTTCGCCCCCAGCGACGCGCAGATATCCTTAAGCCTGGCAGGCTCTTTGTCCGCCAGGAATTTGCCCAGCTCCGCCTCAACAGTGCGGTCAAACTTGGTTCCGCGGATCAATCCGTCTTTTAAATTGCCGAAAGGAATGAGCTGCTCCGTGACTGGAAAGCCATCCGCCATATCCAGATAATGGAAAAGCAGCAGGTGATGCCAGTTCTCCAGCGCGGGTTCGCAGGAAAGCGCGGGGAACGACACGGCAATGGTCTGATGCAGGCTGGGAACCGTCAGCAGGCCTGAAGCCGAGTCATAGAAGGCGCCGGACTTCTGGGCGATGTCCGCCGGGTCCCGGCCATACAGCCGTTCTCTTGCCGGAAGCAGCATTTCCTGAAAAGCTCTGTTGGGTCGCTCCATGGCCAAGCCCTCTTTTTAGTGATGGCAACCGTGGTCACCGCAGGCGTGATCGTGGCCGTGGTGTTCGTGATGGCTGCAGTTGGCCTCCGTGGAATATTCCAGCTCACCGCGCAGCAGCGCTTCCACGGCGCTGTCAGCGTCGCCGGATACGCCGCAGAACAGACGGATGCCTGCCGCGTTCAGCGCATTCTGGGCGCCGCCGCCGATGCCGCCGCAGATCAGCGTGTCCACCTGATATTCCTGCAAAAATCCGGCCAGCGCGCCGTGTCCCTGTCCGTTGGTGTCCACAACGGCAGACTGCACGATTTTGTTATCCTGGATATCATAAACTTTAAAAAACTGTGTGTGTCCGAAGTGCTGGTAAATCTGTCCATTTTCATAGGTAACGCCAATTTTCATCTGAATATCCTCACTTTTCTTTTTTTGATTGCCGCAGCAGTGTTTGCGGCAGTGCGCTTTTTTTTCACAGAGGATCACATTGCCGCCCTCCAGGCGCAAAGGGCATCCGTTCACCAGACAGAAGGCGATCTTCTGCCGGGCGCTGCTGTAAATGCCCTGGATCGTCGTCCGCGCTACGTCCATCTGCGCGGCGCACTGCTGCTGGGTCAGGCCTTCGTAATCCATCAGGCGGATGCATTCATATTCATCCAGCGTCATGAACACAGCCGGCTCTGTGGGACTGCCGCCCCCCAGCGGTCCAAACTGCAGGCAGGAAGGCCTGGCGCAGATGCGTCTCTTTTTGCACGGTCTTGGCATGGGTTTTCCTCCGCTTTTTTAATGAAATTCATTATAACATGTTTATGACATATGTCAATAACTTTCTCTATGCTTTTTGCATTTTCCCGATGAAATTCAGCAGCGCGGCGAAATCCCCCTGGGGGCAGGCGGATATGTCCGTCTGTTTTTTGTGGATTAGGCAGTCGGTGAGCAAAAAGGTCTGCATTCCGATTTCGGCCGCCGCCAGATCCTCGGTCGTGTCGTTGCCCACCATGCAGCACTCTTTAGGATCGAGATTTAAGCGGCGGGCGATGTCCGCGTAGTAAAGGGGATTGGGCTTGCAGTAGCCGGCGTTTTCATACGATGTGCAAAGCTCGAAATCGGAAAGGGCAAGGCCCGCCCAGCCTAGGCGGCTTTCCTGGGCGACCATGGGGAAGACGGGATTGGTGGCCAGCGCCGTTTGATAGCCCATTTCCCGCGCCTGGCGGACGGTTCTGGCCGCGTCCGAATTGAAGCCGCAGAAGCTTTTGGCTTTTTGGAAATCACCTCTGTAAAATGCGTCGAACAGAGGAATGTCGTCGTAGACGCCAGGGCCGTAGCTCTCGGCCATTTTCTCCCAGAAGACTTTTTCGTTGGTTCTTTTTCCGTCGTTTTTGACCATGGCGGCGGTCCCGGCCCATATGGCGTCGATCAGTTTTTTAGGTTCGTAGCCGCTTTTGGCCATGTTCGCGGCCAGCAGCTGAAAGTAGCCCTTCGTGAAGCGTTCCTGGTCCATGGGCAGCAGCGTTCCGTCCAAGTCAAATAAAATCGCTCTTATGTTCATTCTATTCACCCTCTTCATAAATAATTTAAGATAACTATAACCGAAAGGGGCGGTGGGAATCAATGGGAAAATTTGATTTATCTGCATAAAGCCCTTGACAAACGGAGGCGGCGGGTATATACTTTGAAAACCAAAATAATTTACAATCAAAGCAAATGCAGAGGGAGAAATATGGCTGTGAATATATGCGGGACGGGTTCCTACACCCCATCCCATGTAATGGATAATAATGGCATTGCGAAGCTGGTGGACACCAGCGATCAGTGGATACGGGAGCGGACCGGGGTTGAGCGGCGGCATATCATCGACGGGGAGACGACGGTTTCCATGGCCAGCGAGGCAGGCCGCCGGGCATTGCAGCGCGCCGGGGTGGCTCCGGAGGAAGTAGACCTGATTTTGGTGTCCACCATATCTTCCAATGTGATTCTTCCCTGTGCGGCCTGTGAAGTGCAAAAGGAGCTGAAAGCGTCAAACGCCACCTGTTTTGACTTAAGCGCCGCCTGTACAGGATTTGTCCTGGCCTACAATACGGCGGCGGCCTATCTGGCGGGCGGGATTTACCGGACCGCGCTGGTCATCGGCAGCGAGAGCCTTTCCAATCTGACCAACTGGCGGGACCGGGGCACCTGTATTTTGTTTGGGGACGGGGCCGGAGCGGCTGTGCTGAAGGCGGACGGCCGGAGAATGTACCTGCCGGTGACTCATTCAGAAGGCCAAAAGGGCTCTGCCCTTTCTTTAAAAAGCAGGCATGACTGGAATGTGCTGCGCGAGCCGGAGGGGCCGGGTCATTACGACGGCGGCGAGTATTTCATGCAGATGGACGGCAAGGCCGTTTTCCAATTCGCGGTGAAAAAAGTGCCGGAGGTAATCCGGGAAACGCTGAAGCGAAATAATGTGGGGCAGGAAGAGATTGACTGGTTTTTGCTTCACCAGGCCAACAGAAGAATTGTGGAGTCGGTGGCGAAGCGTCTGGGAGAGCCCATGGAGAAATTCCCGGTGAACATCCAGGAATACGGCAATACATCGTCGGCCAGCATACCGATTCTGTTAGACGAGATGAACCAAAAGGGGATGCTGAAAAAAGGGCAGAAGCTGATTATGGCCGGGTTCGGCGCAGGGCTGACCTGGGGAGCGTCTCTGTACGAGTGGATTTGAGAAAATAAAGGCAGGGTAAAAAAATGCAGACAGAAATGAGCAGATTATTGGGGATCGAATATCCCATTATTCAAGGCGGCATGGCATGGGTGGCGGAGCATCATCTGGCGGCGGCCGTATCGGAAGCGGGCGGACTGGGCCTGATCGGCGCGGCCAACGCCCCGGCGGACTGGGTGCGGGAGCAGATCCGGGAGGCGAAGAAATTAACCGATAAGCCCTTCGGCGTAAATATTATGCTGATGAGCCCCCATGCGGATGAGGTGGCCAGCGTAGTGGCCGAAGAGGGCGTAAAAGTCGTAACCACCGGCGCCGGGAACCCGGAAAAATACATGGATCTGTGGAAAAGCAAAGACATGAAGGTGATTCCGGTGGTGGCGTCCGTAGCCCTGGCCAAGCGCATGGAGCGCAGCGGCGCCGACGCGGTGGTGGCGGAAGGCTGCGAGTCCGGCGGGCATATCGGCGAGAGCACGACCATGACGCTGGTTCCCCAGGTGGTGGACGCGGTGAAAATCCCGGTGATCGCCGCCGGAGGCATCGCCGACGGAAGAGGCATTGCCGCCGCGTTCATGCTGGGCGCAAAAGGCGTGCAGATGGGCACCTGCTTTGTGGTCACCAACGAGGCCCAGGTACATGACAACTACAAAGAGCGGATTTTAAAGGCCAAAGACATAGACACCCGGGTCACCGGCCGAAAAGCCGGGCACCCCATTCGTGCGCTCAGAAACGAGATGACCAAGAAGTACATCGCCATGGAAGAGCAGGGCGCAAGCTTTGAGGAACTGGAATACCTGACGCTGGGAGGCTTGAGAAACGCCGTGGTGGACGGCGACGTGAAAAACGGCAGCGTCATGGCGGGCCAGATCGCCGGCATGGTCAAAGAGCGGATGTCCTGCAAAGATTTGATTGAAAAGCTGGTGCGGGAAACCGACGCTCTGATGAAAGGATGTGGGCTGTATGTGTAAAATAAAAACGGCATTTATTTACCCGGGCCAGGGAGCGCAGAAAGCGGGGATGGGTGCGGATTTTTACGAAAAAAACGCCTCCGCCCGGGAAATATTTGACAGGGCCGGCGAAACCTTGCAGCTGGATATGAAAGCCCTTTGCTTTGAAAAAAACGATCGGCTGGATTTGACGGAATACACCCAGGCGGCCATGGTCACCGCCTGTCTTGCCATGACAAAAGCCGCTTCAGAGGCGGGCCTTACGCCGGACGTAACGGCCGGACTGAGTCTGGGCGAGTACGCGGCCATCGCCGCAGCCGGCGGCATGGACGATATGGACGCCATCCGCCTGGTGCGCAAAAGGGGCATCCTCATGCAGAATACCGTTCCCGCCGGGGAAGGGGCCATGTGCGCGGTGATGGCCATGGACGCGTCCAAAATCGAAGAGGTCTTGGAGGATTTTGAGGACGTGACCATCGCCAATTACAACTGCCCCGGGCAGATTGTCATCACCGGCGGGAAATCCGGCGTGGAAGCCGCCGCGGCAAAGTTAAAAGTAGCCGGGGCCAGGCGCACCCTGATGCTCAACGTCAGCGGCCCATTCCATTCGCCCATGCTTAAGCCCGCCGGAGAAGAGCTGGCAAAAGAGCTGGAACATACAAAGCTTCACCCGCTGTCCATTCCTTACGTCACCAATGTGACGGCGCGGAAAGTGGAGGACATCGCCGAAACAAAAGACCTTCTGGTGCGGCAGGTAAGCGCTCCGGTGCGCTGGATGCAGAGCATGGAAGCGATGATCGCCGACGGCGTGGAGCAGTTTGTGGAAATCGGGCCGGGAAAGACGCTGGCCGGGTTCATGAAGAAAATCAATCCAAAATATAAAGTGTGCAACATTTCCGTATGGGAAGACATCGAAAAGGCGGTCGCCGTCCTGAAAGGAGAATGAAAATGTTAGAAGGAAAAACAGCCATCGTAACAGGCGCCTCCCGGGGAATCGGCAGAGCCATCGCAAAAAAATTGGCCGCACAGGGAGCGTTCGTGGTCATCAACTACAACGGCTCCGAGGAAAAAGCCCGTCAGGCGCAAAAGGAAATCCAGGAAGCGGGCGGCGCCGCGTCGGTCTATCCGTGCGACGTGGCCGATTACGGACAGTGCGAAAAATTTATACAGGACGTAATCAAAGAGCACGGCCATCTGGACATTCTGGTCAACAACGCCGGAATCACCCGGGACGGCCTGCTGATGAAAATGTCGGAAGAAGATTTTGACCGTGTGATGGACGTAAACCTGAAAGGCGCTTTTAATACCATCCGCTTCGCGTCCCGCCAAATGTTAAAGCAGAGAAGCGGGCGCATCATCAACATGTCCTCGGTGTCCGGCGTGGCGGGAAATGCGGGCCAGGCCAACTACGCGGCATCCAAGGCGGGCCTCATCGGCCTGACCAAAGCGGCGGCAAGAGAGCTGGCCTCCCGGGGAATCACCGTCAACGCCATCGCGCCGGGCTTTATTGAGACAGACATGACCGACGCGCTGCCGGAAAAAGTCAAAGAGGCGGCCACAGCCCAGATTCCGCTGGGCAGATTCGGGAAAACAGAGCATGTGGCGGCGGCGGCAGCGTTTCTTGCATCCGAAGAAGCCGCATACATCACCGGACAGACGCTTCACGTTGACGGCGGAATGGTGATGTAAACGGCAGAACCGCGCACGGGGCGCGGGAATGTGCGTTGGTCTGATATAGGAGGAAGAAAAAGAAAGATGGACAATGTAAGAAAGAAAAGAGTAGTAATCACCGGAATGGGCGCCATCACGCCCATCGGCAATACCGTG
The DNA here is from genome assembly GCA_948444865.1 of uncultured Lachnospiraceae bacterium. Lineage (GTDB taxonomy): Bacteria > Bacillota > Clostridia > Lachnospirales > Lachnospiraceae > MGBC164599. The sequence goes on along the minus strand of CAOJVE010000010.1, from coordinate 19,048 downwards.
CCGGAATTCTGGGACAGCATAAAAGCCGGAAAAGTGGGAATCGGGGAAATCACCCAGTTTGACACGGCGGATTACAAAGTGAAGCTGGCCGCGGAAGTGAAAGGCTTTTCGGCAAAAGAGAGGATGGACTTTAAGGCGGCAAAAAGGATGGAGCCTTTCGCCCAGTTTGCGGTGGCGGCGGCCAAAGAAGCCTGCGAGGATGCTGCCCTTGACATTTCAAAGGAAGATCCCTACCGCGCCGGCGTGATTGTGGGCTCCGGCATCGGAAGCCTGCGGGAGACGGAGCGGGAATACGAGCGGATTCAGACCAAAGGCCCGGCCCGGGTAAATCCTCTGATGGTGCCGCTGATGATTTCCAACATGGCGGCGGGGAATATTTCCATTCAGCTGGGCTTAAAAGGAAAATGCACCAATGTGGTGACGGCCTGCGCCTCCGGGACCCATTCCATCGGCGACGCGTTTCGCGCCATCCAGTACGGGGACGCGGACGTGATGTTCGCCGGAGGGGCGGAAAGCTGCATCTGTCCGCTGGGCGTGGCGGGGTTCACCAGCCTGACCGCCCTTTCCACCGCTTCAGACCCTCTGCGGGCCTCCATCCCCTTTGACAAAGACCGAGACGGATTTGTGCTGGGCGAGGGCGCCGGAGTCGTCGTGCTGGAAGAGCTGGAGCACGCCCGGGCGCGGGGCGCGAAAATTTACGCGGAGCTGGCGGGCTACGGGGCCACCGGAGACGCCTATCATATCACTTCCCCAGCGGAAGACGGCAGCGGCGCCGCGAAAGCCATGGAGCTTGCCATGAAGGAAGGCGGGATTTCCCCGGAGCAAGTGGACTATGTGAACGCCCACGGCACCGGAACCCACCACAACGATCTCTTCGAGACAAAAGCCATTAAGCTGGCGTTGGGCGACGCGGCGCATAAAACGGCGGTGAACTCCACCAAATCCATGATTGGCCACCTTCTGGGCGCCGCCGGAGGCGTGGAATTTATCGCCTGCGTGAAAGCCATCCAGGACGGCTTCGTCCATCAGACCATGGGAACCCAAAACGTGGACGAAGAATGCGACCTGAATTATGCCGTGGGCGCGCCTATTGAAAAAGAAATCCGCTGCGCGCTGACCAATTCTCTTGGCTTCGGCGGTCACAACGCAACCTTGCTTTTGAAAAAATATATAGACTAGAGGGTGTTTGTCATATGGAATTTGAAAATCTGATTCGGTTGATTGAAGCGGTGTCTAGGTCCGAACTGACCGGGCTGAAATACGAAGAGGGCGGCGTAAAGCTGCATCTGACCAAAAAACAGGGGCAGACGAAGGCGGCGCCGGTGACAGAGATGGCGGAAACGGCGCCCGCGAAGACATCCGAGGCGCAGACGGCGGCGCCTGCCCCCGCTCCAGGCGGAAAGATTGTGGAATCCCCGCTGGTGGGAACCTTTTACGCGGCCCCGGCGGAGGACGCAGAGCCCTTTGTGTCTGTGGGGGATAAAGTGACCAAGGGCCAGACCCTGGCCATTGTGGAGGCCATGAAGCTGATGAACGAAATTGAGAGCGATTACGACGGGACCGTGGCGGAAATCTATGTTTCCAACGGGCAGGCCGTGGAGTACGGGCAGGAACTGTTCAGGATTGAGTAGGAGGCAGTATGAAACATTTAGACATTAACCAGATTAAAGAAATCATTCCCCACCGGCATCCGTTTCTTTTGCTGGACTACATTGAGGATTATGAGCCGGGACAGTATGCGGTGGGCTATAAATGCCTGACCTACCGGGAGGATTTCTTCGCGGGGCATTTTCCCCAGGAGCCGGTGATGCCGGGCGTGCTGACCGTGGAGGCGCTGGCGCAGGCCGGAGCGGTGGCCATCTTAAGCCAGGAGGAAAACAAAGGAAAAGTGGCCTATTTCGGCGGCATCAACAAATGCAAATTCAGGGGAAAAGCGGTCCCCGGAGACAAACTGCGCCTGGAGACGAAAATCATTAAGCAAAAAGGCCCTGTGGGCGTGGGCGAGGCCACGGCCAGCGTGGACGGAAAAGTCATCGTCAGCGCGGAACTGACATTTATGGTGGGCTAAGCGACGGTATGGATTGGATAAGGTGGTAAGATGATCAAGAAAGTATTGATAGCCAACAGGGGAGAGATTGCGGTGCGGATTATCCGCGCGTGCAGGGAAATGGGAATCGAGACGGTGGCGGTCTATTCCCAGGCGGACAAAGAGGCGCTTCACGCGAAGCTGGCGGACGAGGCGATCTGCATCGGGCCTGCGCCTTCACAGGACAGTTACCTGAACATGGAAAGCATCATCAGCGCTACGGTGGTCACAGGGGCGGACGCCATCCATCCGGGGTTTGGATTTCTGTCGGAAAACAGCCGCTTTGCAGAGCTTTGCCAGCAGTGCAACATTACGTTTATCGGGCCGGACGCGGAGGTCATCGCCCGGCTGGGAAACAAGCAGGAAGCCAGAAATACCATGGCGGCGGCGGGCGTTCCGGTGATTCCGGGCACAAAGGAGGCCATTTACGACGCGCAGACGGGCTTAAAGGCGGCCAGAGAGATCGGCTATCCTGTGATCGTAAAAGCGGCGCTGGGCGGCGGCGGAAAAGGGATGCGCACAGCCTATGCCGAAGAGGAATTTGAGCAGAGCTTCCAGACGGCCCAAAAAGAGGCCCAAAAAGCCTTCGGGGACGGAACTATGTACATCGAGCATTTCGTCCAGCATCCCCGGCACATTGAATTTCAGATTCTGGCGGACGGCTTCGGCAACGTGATTCACCTGGGAGAGCGGGACTGTTCCATCCAGAGAAACCATCAGAAGATGATAGAAGAATCCCCGTCCCTTGCGCTGACAGCCAAGCTGCGGGAAGAGATGGGGCAGGCGGCGGTCCGGGCGGCGCGCGCGGCGGGATACGTCAACGCGGGAACCATCGAGTTCCTCCTGGAGCCTTCGGGGAAATATTATTTCATGGAAATGAACACCCGTATCCAGGTGGAGCATCCGGTCACGGAGTGGGTGACGGGCATCGACCTGGTAAAAGAGCAGATCCGCATCGCCTCCGGCAAAAAGCTTTCCTACAGCCAAAAGGATGTGCGCCTGACCGGCCACGCCATCGAGTGCCGCATCAACGCTGAGAATCCAAGCCAGAACTTCCGGCCGTCCCCCGGAACGATAACGGATATGTATCTGCCGGGCGGCAAAGGCATCCGCATTGATTCCGCCATCTACAGCGGCTATTCCATCCCGCCTTACTACGACTCCATGGTGGCGAAGCTGATCGTGTGGGCCAAGAACCGCAGTGAGGCCATCCATAAGATGCAGAGCGCGCTGGGCGAAGTCATCATCGAGGGGATTGACACCAATGTGGACTATCAATACGAGATCTTGAATCACCCGGACTACCTGTCCGGCAACATTGACATTGAATTTATCGAGAAAATGCAGGGTGATATGGTATGAAGCTAGACAATGTGTTTAAGAAAACCAGACTGCCAAAGAGAAAAAATCCGGGGGCCGCGGACGCTGCCCGTCCGGAAGTGCCAGAAGGCCTTTTGCGCAAATGCAACATGTGCAAAGCGGCCATCATTGCGGAGGACGCAAAAAAAGGAAATTATATCTGTCCCAAATGCGGCGGCTATTTCCGGATGCATGCGTACCGGCGCATAGAGTCGGTGGCGGATGAAGGCACATTTGAGGAATGGGACCGGGGGCTTTCCACAAGGAATCCCCTTCAGTTCAAGGGATACGAAGAAAAGCTGGCCGCCCTTCAGGAAAAGACAGGGCTTGACGAGGCAGTAACCACAGGAAAAGCGCGCATTGAAGGGACGGAAGCCGTTTTGGCGGTCTGTGACGGGCGTTTTCTCATGGCCAGCATGGGAGAAGCGGTGGGGGAGAAAATCACCCGGGCTGTGGAGCGGGCCACCGAGGAGGGACTGCCCCTTATCATTTTCACCTGTTCCGGCGGCGCCCGGATGCAGGAAGGAATCGTTTCTCTGATGCAGATGGCGAAGACCGCCGCGGCGTTAAAAAGGCACAGCGACGCCGGACTTTTCTATATCACCGTGCTGACCGACCCCACCACCGGGGGCGTCACGGCCAGCTTTGCCATGCTGGGGGACGTTATCCTGGCGGAGCCGAAAGCGCTGATTGGATTTGCCGGGCCGAGAGTCATCGGGCAGACCATCGGGCAAAAACTGCCCAAAGGCTTTCAGCGGTCTGAATTTCTCCTGGAACACGGTTTCATCGACGGCATTGTGGAGCGGCCGCAGATGAAGGAAACGCTCGGCCGTCTTTTAAGGCTTCACAACGCCAAAACGCCGGCAGGCTTCGGGGATGAGGAGAAATCCCGGCCGTGCCTGAAGATTCCCGCGGGGATGGATAAGGCCAAAGCCTGGGATCGGGTGCAGGCCTCCAGGAAAAAGGACCGTCCGGTGGGGAAGGATTACATTCAGGCGCTTTTTACAGATTTCACAGAGCTTCATGGGGACCGGTATTTTGGCGACGACCAGGCCATCGTCGGAGGCATTGCCAGCTTCCGGGGAATGCCGGTGACGGTCATCGCCCAGGAAAAAGGCCGGGACACCAAGGAAAACATCCGCTGCAATTTCGGGATGCCATCCCCGGACGGATACCGAAAGGCCCTGCGCCTGATGAAGCAGGCGGAGAAATTTCACCGGCCGGTGATCTGCCTGGTGGACACGCCGGGAGCGTTCTGCGGCGTGGAGGCGGAAGAGCGGGGGCAGGGAGAGGCCATCGCCAGGAACCTTTACGAAATGTCGGCCCTGAAAACGCCCATACTTTCCATCGTAATCGGGGAAGGGGGCAGCGGCGGCGCCCTTGCCATGGCCACGGCGGACGAGGTTTGGATGCTGGAAAACTCCATTTACTCCATTCTGTCGCCGGAAGGATTCGCCAGCATCCTGTGGAAAGACAGCGCGAAGGCCAAGGAGGCGGCGGAAGTGATGAAGCTTACGGCTGGGGATCTCTATGCCATGGGCGTGGTGGAGCGGGTGCTGGCTGAGCCGGAAGAATTTACAGCGCAGAACATCCGGGCGGTGACAGAGCCGCTGGGAAACTGGATCGAAGAATTTCTGGAGCAGTACGCAGGGTTGGACGGGGAAGAGCTGGCCCGGCGCAGATACCAGCGTTTCCGGAAAATGTAGGAGAAAAATATGCAGATAAAACCATTGAAAATGGGGAATATAGAAGTGAAGCTTCCGATTATACAGGGCGGCATGGGCGTAGGAATCAGCCTGGGCCGCCTTGCGGGGGCTGTTGCGAAAGAAGGCGGCATAGGAATCATCTCTGCCGCCCAGATTGGTTATCGGGAACCGGATTTTGACCGAAATACAAAAGAGGCCAATCTTCGCGCGATTCAGAAAGAATACGACAAAGCCCGCGCCCTGGCGCCGGAGGGAATCATCGGATTCAACATCATGGTGGCCACGCGGGACTACGAAGACTATGTGCAGGCCGCGCTGAAAACCGGGGCGGACATCATTATTTCCGGGGCGGGGCTTCCCACAGGGCTTCCCAGAATCGCAGAGGGGTCGAAGACGAAACTGGCCCCCATCGTGTCCACCGCCAAGTCGGCCAAAGTGATTTTAAAATATTGGGACAGAAAATATAAGCGGATGCCGGACCTTCTGGTCATCGAAGGGCCGCTGGCCGGCGGGCACTTGGGCTTTACCCGGGAACAGCTGGAAGCATATCTGCCCGTCCAGACCGGGAACTACGACCGGGAGGTGGGGGAGATTCTGGCGGTTGTGCGCCAGTATGAGGACGCATGCCAATGCCGGATTCCCACCGCGCTGGCCGGCGGAATCAAAAACCGGGAGCAGGCGGCGCACGCATTTTCCCTGGGGGTGGACGCGATTCAGGTGGCCTCCAGGTTTGTGACCACAGAAGAATGCGACGCGGATATCCGTTACAAACAGGCGTATCTGCATGCGTCGCAAAAGCAGGTTTCCATCGTAAAAAGCCCGGTGGGCATGCCGGGAAGGGCCATTATGAATCCTTTTATGGAAAAAGTAATGTCCGGGGAGAAAATTCCCCACGGCCCCTGCCATAAATGCCTGGAGACGTGCAATCCCGCCCAGACGCCTTACTGCATCACAGAGGCGCTGATTCATGCCGCCAGGGGCGAAGTGGAGGACGGGCTTTTATTCTGCGGCGCATACGCCTGCGAGGCGGATCATATGGAAACAGTACGAGAAGTGATAAACTCCTTTATGCCATAAGGGAACCAGGAATGAAAGGGCAAAGAGCAGTGGAAGAGGCATATAAAAAGATTAATCATGCTTTGGTGAACCTGATCCATGAAATCTGGGACCAGGAAGGAAAGGCCATCATAACGGAAGAATTCAAAGACCTGACCAACAACGACATGCACGTAATAGAAGCGGTGGGCCTGGGGGAAGGGAAAAATATGTCTTCCATTGCCAGGGAACTGAAAATAACCGTGGGTTCCCTAACCACAGCCATGAACAGTCTGGTGAAAAAGCAGTATGTGGAACGGCGCAGAAGCAAAGAGGACCGGCGGGTGGTATTTGTCAGACTGACGGAAAAAGGCAGAAAAGCCTATCTGCATCACGAGGAATATCATCGGCAGATGGTGCAGGCCATTCTGGATCGGCTGGATGAGGGGGAGCTTGCCGTGCTCTTAAAAACCCTGGACGCGCTGACCGGCTTTTTTGCCTGAATTTTTAGAGAACTTCTACTTACGGCATTGTATTTTATCTTTATTTGACATATTTATGGGAATGTGTTATAATATGTAGCGTATAATTCCAGAGAACATACGAAGTGCATCCGCGCAGCAGGGCGGATGAAGAGGGAATTAGGTGAGAGTCCTAAGCGGTTCCGGTCACTGTATTTGGGGAGCGTCGTCTGCAAAATCCATTGTATGCCAGGCATATGAGAAGGACAGACGGGGCCAGGATCCATGAGTCAGGAAACCTGCTTTGTATGTAAGGTGAAGCTTCCGTGTAAAAGTGTACATCTAAGCATTTACAAAACGAACCAATGTGTCTGCCGAGGCAGGCATTGTCATTCAGGAAAGTCGGCTGCCGCCCATATTTACAGCCCGGCCAAATGGGCCTGTTTGTTTATACGGGTCAGAGCGTCTGCGCGGGCGCGTTTTTGCAGCCGCCGGACGGAGACTTTCATTAAGTAAAATGCATCGTCTGTCTTCCCCTGACCGGGGAAGCGAATATTTCTTTTTATGGAATGAACCTGTGCGTGTGAATTATGCGTGATTAAACGGCAGGCGATAAGTGGGCTTCAGCAAGAATTTTGGTTCTTTACGCTCGCTTTAGGAACCATTGTTACCTCCTGTGCTGAGGTTTCCTCTTATCACCGAAAGGAGTAAAAATGTTTGATAAAGATTCCTGGAAAGATAAAGAATATTCTTTTTTCTCCCATACAAAATGTGAACATTTCCCATGTCATAAGACGGAGCATCCAGAGGATTTTAACTGCTTATTCTGCTATTGCCCTTTGTATGCCCTGAAGGATAAATGCGGAGGCAATTTCCATTATACGGAGAAAGGAGTCAAGGATTGCAGTCAGTGCAGCCTTCCCCATATCCGGAAAAATTTTGGATACATAATGGACAAATTTAAAGAGATACAGAAAATTACGAAGTTATAAAGATGCACCGACGGGAAGGTGCATAAAGAAGCACGAGAAGGCGCCTGAAGAAGGGCGTCTTTTTCTCTTATCAATAAAGAGCGAATGAAAGACGGTTTTGAACAGACGCCGGCAAACGAAAGGGGCGTTTCGCAATTACCTAGAAAATATAAAGATGAAAAGGAGCCAAGAGATATGAAAAAAATCTGGTTGCTGCTGGGAGTGGCTGTTTTGCTGCTGGGGTGCGCAAAACAGGAAAATCAAAAAGGGCCCATGAGGCCGGAAGCGACGAAAGAGGAAGTTCCCGACCCCATGACGGAGGTGGAAGGGGCGCAGGCTTTTGCCAAAGTGGGCGCGGACATCGAGGCGCCTGCGGGGGCGGAGGACGCCAGGTATTATATCATCGCGGAGCGGATTGCGGAGATACAGTTTATGCAGAATGGAGTCCAGTACAGTTACCGGGCGGCGCGGACAGAAGAAAACGTGACCGGCATGCGGACAGAGACGCAGGAACTAGAGGATGCCCGGGCGGTGGTGGGCAGCCGTGAGATTCCTATACAGATTGCCGGAAACAGTTACGTGGCCGTCTGGAGATGGGGGGAGATTTCCTATGGACTGATTGCCAGAGATTCGGCGGATGGAAATGTGATGAAATCATTAGTGGAAGAGCTGGCCAGGGATACCATGCCGGCGCAGGTGTAGATTGGATGGCGGTTCAGCGAAAAATCTTTCCAAAGCAAAGATTTCATCCATCCCGGACGAGGCGTATACAGGCAAAGCGGTTAAACCAGGTTTGACAGTAACGCACAATGGCAGGAAGCTGGCGGCAAAAAATTACACGCTTACCTATAAAAACAATGTTAAAATCGGAACGGCGACCGTAACCGTCAAAGGCAAGGGCGATTACACCGAAAGCGTCTCAAAAAAATTTAAGATCGTGCCCGGCAAAGCGGCGCTTCACAAATTAAATGCCGGCAAGAATAGCGTGACAGTGCAAATCAAGAAACAGTCCGGCGGCGTGGCGTATCAGATTCAGTATAAACGCAAAGGCTCGAAAGCGGCATATAAGTCCGTGTATTCAAATACGCCAAAGGCAGTCATTCAAAAACTGGATGCAAAGCAAACCTACGCGGTGAGGGTTCGCGCTTATAAAAAAATTGGCAAAAAAACCTATAATGGAAAATTTTCTGCGGTAAAATATCAAAAAACAAAGTAGAAATGGCGTAAAGTTTTCTCTTAAGTAATTAAAAAACTATAAATGTCTCCTTTTTGATAGAAATTATTATACATCAATTTATATCAAAGAGGAGATTTTTATTCTAATGGGAAAACTGAATCAGCGGAGTCAGCGATGCGTATGAACGTCTAAAAGAAGAGTGCAAGAAGGTTCCAAGTATTTCAGGGGGTGTTTCTATGATTGAGATGCGCGTGAACCATCAGCTTTATCAGATCGAGGGAGACGGAAAGCTGCTGCCTTTTCTGCGGGATGTCTGTAAGTGTAAGTCGGTAAAAGACGGGTGCAGCGAGGGCGCCTGCGGCGCGTGCCATGTGTTAGTGGACGGGAAAGCCGTGAAGGCCTGTATCCCAACGCTGTCCGACATGGATGGCCGGCATATTTTGACGGTGGAGGGATTTTCCCAGGAGGAGAAGGAGCTGTACGCCTATGCGTTCGCCCATGCGGGCGCGGTGCAGTGCGGTTTCTGTATTCCGGGGATGGTGATTTGCGCCAAAGGGCTTTTGGACGAGAACGAAAATCCCACCCGAAAGGAGATTGCCTATGCGCTGCGGAACAATATCTGCCGGTGCACCGGGTACAAGAAGATTCTGGACGCGGTGGAGCTGGCAGCGAAACTGAAGCGGGAGGGAAACGGGATTCCCCGGGAGGAATCCGGCTGGAAGCTGGGCGAGCGGGCGCACCGGATTGACGCCCGGGAAAAGACGTTAGGATACGGCGAATATGTGGACGACATGGAGATCGAAGGGATGATTTACGCCAGCGCCATCCGCGCAAAATATCCCAGGGCCAAAGTTCTGTCCATCGACGGGACGAAGGCCGAAGCGCTGCCCGGCGTTGTGGGTGTCTACACGGCGGCGGACATTCCGGGGGATGTGAAGGTGGGCCATCTGGTGCAGGACTGGGACACGATGATTCCGGCGGGAGAATGCACCCGCTACCTGGGGGACGCGGTGGCGCTGGTGGCGGCGGAAACGCCGGAGATTCTGGAAAAGGCCAAGAAGCTGGTGAAGGTTTCCTACGAAGAGATGCCCTTTGTCAGCAGCCCTTACGAGTCTATGAAAGAAGACGCGCCCAAGCTTCATCCCGGCGGAAATCTTCTGGCCCACAAGCATGTGTCCCGCGGGAACGCCGAGAAAGCCATTGCCAACGCAAAATACGTCTGCACGGAGAAATTTCACACGCCCTACACGGAGCACGCCTTTTTGGAGCTGGAGTGCGCCATCGCCATGCCCTATGAGGACGGCGTTTTGATTTACTCCACAGACAGGGAACCTACGCGACCCAGCACGAATGCGCCGAAATGCTGGGGCTTCCCAATGAAAAGGTGCGGGTGGTCAACAAGCTGGTGGGCGGCGGATTTGGCGGCAAAGAGGACATGACGGTGCAGCGCCACGCGGCGCTGGCGGCCTGGCTGTCCGGGCGGCCGGTGAAGGTGAAGCTGACCCGCAAGGAGAGTATTCTCATCCATCCCAAACGCCATCCCATGGACATGGAGTTCACCGTGGGATGCGACGAAAACGGAATCATCCAGGGCGTGAAAGCCACGGTGATCGCGGACACGGGCGCCTACGCGTCCCTTGGCGGTCCGGTGCTGGAGAGGGCCTGCACCCACGCGGCGGGGCCGTACAATTACCAGAACTTCGAGATTGACGGCAAAGCCTATTACACCAACAATCCGCCGGCGGGGGCTTTCCGCGGCTTCGGCGTGACCCAGACCTGTTTTGCCATGGAAATGACGCTGACCAAGCTGGCTGGGCAGGTGGGAATCAGCCCCTGGGAAATCCGCTGGCGAAACGCCATCCGCCCCGGTCAGGAGCTGCCAAACGGACAGATTGTGGACGCGTCCACGGGACTGGCCGAGACTCTGGAAGCGGTAAAAGAAACCTTTGAAAACCATCCCCGCGCGGGCATCGCCTGCGCCATGAAAAACGCCGGCGTGGGCGTAGGCATCCCCGATTACGGCCGGGCGATTCTGGCGGTGGAGAATGGAAAGCTGCACATCCGCTCCGGCGCCTCCTGCATCGGCCAGGGACTGGGCACAGTTCTGGTGCAGATGACCGTGGAAAACACCGACCTGAAGCGGATGGAAAGCAAGATTATCCTGTACAGAAGGAACTTTCATTATCAGATGCGTTTATGGTTGCGCCCAGGAGCAACTCCATGGAATTGAAAGTGACAGTCATCAATATCAATGCTGATAAATCACATGAGATATTGGATAAGTGTGATATATTGAAAGAATACAGCCAATTTATCTGTGCAGTGAGGGCTTATGCCGATGAAGAAAATCCTATCAAAAAGGCGATAGATGCGTGCATAGAAAAAGGAATCTTGGCAGAGTATCTAAAACGTAAGGGCAGCGAGGTGAGGAATATGTTAGTTGCTGAATATAGCTATGAAGAGGATATAGAAGTGAAGCAGGAAGAAGCTAAACTGCAAGGCATCGAACAGGAAAAGGCAGATACCATTCACCGTATGTTAGGGATGGGAATTTCTGATCTGGAAGTGATAGCTCAAGCTACGGGAATTTCGATTGAAGAAGTGACAGCTATAAAAAATGCCAGATAGCCTGATCGGATGTATATCCACATCAGGCTATTTGTATATCGGGCGGCTCATTTGTGCGGTGTGGGAGGCGGCTATCCCACAATCCGCGTCCCGGTTTTCCCATTTACGCCGTCTTTTGCTTTTTCAAGCAGGGTAATCAAAGCGGTGCGTTCCGGCGCGGAAGATGCGAAGGCGATGCCCGCCTGGATTTTCGGCAGCATGGAGCCGGGGGCGAAATGGCCTTCGACCGCGTATTTTTCCGCCTGGGCGGCGGTGAGTTCATCCAGCCAGGTTTCCTGGGGTGTGCCGAAATGGAGGGCTGCTTTTTCCACGGCGGTGAGGATAATCAGGAAGTCGGCGTTTAATTCCTGGGCCAAAAGGCAGCTGGCGAAGTTTTTGTCGATGACGGCCCCACGCCTTTTAAGTGGTTTCCCTGTCGGATGACCGGGATGCCGCCGCCTCCGCTGGCGATGACGATTTCACCGGCGTTTAGTAAGTCTTTCACCGTGTCCAGTTCCACGATCTCGGCGGGCTTTGGCGAGGCCACGACCCGGTGGTAGCCCCGGCCGGAATCTTACACGACTTTCAGGCCGTTTTTTTCGGCTTCGGCGGCTTCTTTTTTTGTCATAAAGTGGCCGATGGGCTTGGTGGGATTCTGGAACGCGGGGTCGTTTTCATCCACGCGGACCTGGGTGATGACGGTGGCCACGCTTTTTTTCGTGCCCCGGTTTAAAAGTTCCTCTTTGAGGGCGTTTTGCAGGTCGTAGCCGATGTAGGCCTGGCTCATGGCCACGCAGACGGACAGCGGCGTGAGGGCGGGATGGGACGGGTCCGTCCGGGAATAGGCGGCCATGGCGTTGTGGATCATGCCCACCTGGGGGCCGTTTCCGTGGGAGATGATTACCTCGTTTCCGTCTTCTGCCAAGTCGGCGATGGCCCGGGAAGTCTCCTGAACAGCCAGATACTGTTCAGGAAGGTTTTTCCCAAGGGCATTGCCGCCCAGGGCGATGACAATGCGTTTTTTGCTCATAATTCACTTCTATTCAAAGATCCGTTTTGCAGCGCGTGCCTCTAATTTCTTTAGGATTTCCTGGGGGTTTTTAAATTTGCTCAGGAAAATCATGGCGGCGATGACGTAGGGCTTGTAGCTGGCTTCTTTGTAAAGCGGCGTGCGGTAGCGGTCGAAGACCGAGGCATCCACTTCGCCGTCGGCGCAGCTTACGCCGCTGATGTCGGCGGGCAGGCAGTGCAGGTACAGGGCTTTGCCGTCCTTGGTTGTTTTCATCAGCTCCTCGGTGCAGGTCCAGTCTTTGTGATTGGCGTTCTGGGCCAGAAGTTCTTTTTCCAGGGCGTCGATGCCTGCCGCGTCGCCGTCGCCGTATAACTGGGTGCGTTTTTCCATGGCGGCGAAGGGCGCCCAGCTCTTGGGATAAACGATGTCCGCGTCTTTAAAGGCTTCTTCCATGCTGTTGGCGCGGGTGAAGGAGCCGCCGGATTTTTGGGCGTTTTTGCGGGCCACTTCTTCTACTTCGGGCATGACTTCGTAGCCGTCCGGGTGGGCCAGCGTCACGTCCATGCCGAAACGGGTCAGCAGGCCGATGATTCCCTGGGGAACAGACAGGGGTTTGCCGTAGGAAGGAGAGTAGGCCCAGGTCATGGCCACTTTCTTGCCTTTTAAATTCTCAATGCCGCCAAATTCGTGGATCAGATGCAGCGCGTCGGCCATGGCCTGGGTGGGATGGTCGATGTCGCACTGGAGGTTTACCAGGGTGGGGCGCTGCTCCAGGATGCCGTCGGCGTTTCCCTGTTTTACAGCGTCGGAGACTTCATGCATGTAGGCGTTTCCTTTGCCGATGTACATGTCGTCGCGGATGCCGATAATGTCCGCCATGAAGGAAATCATGTTGGCCGTCTCGCGGACCGTCTCGCCATGGGCCACCTGGGATTTGCCCTCGTCTAAGTCCTGCACTTCCAGGCCCAACAGGTTGCAGGCGGAAGCGAAGGAGAAACGGGTGCGGGTGGAGTTGTCCCGGAACAGGGAGATGCCCAGGCCGCTTTCAAATACCTTTGTGGAAATCCTGTAATTTTTTCATATTTTTCTCCTTTTTCATTTTTGCGGGGATGGGCCTCCCCGCGGTTTTATTTTATTAGGAAATTCCGTTTCCAAAAGCAACCCGCCGCGGGAAGAGAGTCCCGTCTGGCAGGATTCCTTTTTATTCTGAAAAGTGATTGCGAAACGTCCTTTGTCTCTTTTCTGATAGTCAGAGTTTGGGCGAAACAAATTTATCTGTTCTGCCCAAACTCGTGACGTTGGAATACAGCTTCGCAATGCCTGTTTCTTATTTACAGTAAACAGTGGGCAGGGCCGCGTAGACGGCTGCGCAGGTCACCAGATCCTGCTTCCAGGTTTTTTCGTTGGGGGCGTGGGCCTGCGCCTCGGCGCCCGGACCAAAACCGATACAGGGGATACCGTTTCGTCCCATGATGGTCACGCCGTTGGTGGAGAAGGTCCACTTGTCGGTGAGCGGGCGGGCTTTCCGCATGGCTTCTGTCTCGGCGTTGCCGATGCGCTCGCTGCCGAACATATTTTTGTAGGCCTCTTCCAGAGATTTGGTCACTTTGTGGTCTTCCGGGATTACCCAGGTGGGGAAGTAGCGCTCGATGGGGTAAACCAGGTTCGTGTAGGAGGCGCGTTCGTAGTTGTACATGGATACGGTCACGTCGTCGCCGTATTTTTTCACGGCGGGCAGGGCGCGGATCTCATCCAGGCAGCTCTCCCAGGTTTCTCCGGCGGTCATGCGGCGGTCCAGGGAAACGGCGCATGAGTCGGCCACGGCGTAGCGGCTGGGGGAGGTGAAGAAAATCTCGGACGCGGTGACTGTGCCCCGCCCTAAGAAACGGGCTTCTTTCCATTGTGGATTGTATTTTTCATCCAGCATTTTTACGAGGCCCTTGACTTCGGTCTGGTCCGTCGCGTCGTTTTCGTTTAAGGCGCGGATGTCCTGGAGAATGTCGGCCATTTTGTAGATGGCGTTGTCGCCTCTTTCCGGCGCGGAGCCGTGGCAGGAGACGCCTTTTACATCCACGCGGATTTCCATGCGGCCCCTCTGGCCCCGGTAGATGCCGCCGTCGGTGGGTTCGGTGGAAACCACAAATTCCGGGCGGATGTTGTCTTCTTTGATGATGTACTGCCAGCACAGTCCGTCACAGTCCTCTTCCTGGACGGTGCCTGTGACCAGGACGGTGTATTTGTCGCTCAACAGTCCTAAGTCTTTCATGATTCTGGCGCCGTAGACGGCGGACAACAGGCCGCCGCATTGGTCGGATACGCCGCGACCGCCGATTTCTTCCGCGTTTTCGTAGCCTTCGTAGGGGTCAAAGCTCCAGTTGTCCCGGTTGCCGACGCCCACGGTGTCGATGTGGGCGTCGAAGGCGATTAAGGTTTCGCCGGTTCCCATAAAGCCCAGAATGTTGCCCATGGGGTCGATTTCCACTTTGTCAAATTCTAAAGCTTTCATTTCCTGGGCGATGCGTGTGATGTGGGCTTTCTCGTCGCAGCTTTCGCCGGGGTTTTTTACGATTTCCCGCAGGAAACGGGTCATGTCTGCTTTGTAGTTTTCAGCGGCTGTTTTGATTTTATTGTAATCCATAAGAAATTCTCCTTTATCCATCTATTTGTTTGATTATTCAATCTAATAGGTTCAAAAAAATAATATGCGCTGGCTGCGACCGTAAGTCGGATGGACATGGCGTTTCATGCCCATGGGCTGTTTTTTATTTGTAGTCCCGGCCGTCCCAGACGATTTCTTTGTAACGCTCCGGATCGGTGTCTCCTTCTGTGGAAAAGAGCAATACCCGGGAATTTTCGTTCAGCTTTAAGGCCTCCTTTAATTCTATGTAGTCCGGGTTGGTCATGATTTCGCAGAGCGTTCCGAACGTGACGGCGCCGGATTCGCCGGAAATCACCTGGGGATCGCCTTTGATGGGCGCGGCCAGCATCCGCATGGCTTTGGCGGCCACCCAGTCGGGCGCGGCGGCGAACACGGAAACATGGTTTTTTAAGATATCCCAGGAGGTTGTGTTGGGCTCCCCGCAGGCCAGCCCGGCCATGATGGTGGGCATGTCGCCTGTTACATTGTATTCCGCTCCGTCACCGGCGGCTCCTTTATAGAGGCAGGCGGCTGTGTCCGCCTCTACCACGCATACGATGGGCGGATTTTCGGGATAGCGGTTGGCGAAAAATCCCTGCACGCCTCCAGCCAGAGAGCCTACGCCGGCCTGGACAAATACGTGGGTGGGCCGCTCGATGCCAAGCTCGTGGAGCTGTTCGTCGGCCTCCATGGCCATGCTGCCGTAGCCCTGCATGATCCAGGAGGGAATTTCCTCGTAGCCTTTCCAGGCTGTGTCCTGCACCACCACGCCGTTTTTCGTCTTGGCAGCTTCGGCGGCGGCCATGCGGACGCATTCGTCGTAGTTGACTTCCTCAATGGTGGCCGTGGCGTTCTCCGCCAGGATGTGGTTTAAGCGGTTCTGAGTGGAGCCTTTCGGCATGAACACAACGGCTTTTTGGCGCAGCCGGTTAGCGGCCCAGGCGACGCCGCGCCCGTGATTTCCGTCGGTGGCGGTAAAGAAGGTGGCCTGGCCAAATTCTTCGCGGAGCTGATCGGAGGTTAAGGTGGAAAAGTCAAGCTCTGCGATGTCACGTCCGGTCTGTTTGGCGATGTATTTCGCCATGGCGAAAGAGCCGCCCAGCACCTTGAAGGAGTTTAAGCCAAACCGGTAGGATTCGTCCTTTACACAGACGTCTTTCAGTCCCAGATGGCTGGCCATATGCGTTAAATGCGCCAGCGGCGTGGGCGCGTAGCCGGGGATGGTCCGGTGAAAAGCCCTCGCCTTTTCCATCTGGTCCAGGGACATGATGCTTAAATTGGCGTCGTCTGTCTTCGGCATGGTGTTTTTGACCCATTGAATCGGTTTCATTTGCTCTCCTTTCGTTTACTTAGAAAATTTGGGCAGTTGCGAGACGATTGCCGCATAGCGCGGGTTTGTTTAAATTTATCCAAACTCTGGCAGTCGAAGCGGGCGTTTCGCAGTTGCCAAACGCGGGTTACTCAGATTTGATGTAGCTGTACAGTGTGTACTTGGATATCCCGAAATACTGGGATACTTTATCGCCGGATTTCGTGATAAGGAAAGCGCCGGAGTTGTTCAGAAACTGTATGGCTTCCACTTTCTCATCTTTCGTCATCAGGGAGGCCGGCTTTCCCACCAGGGCCACGGACTGGGCGATCAGGTCGTCCAGAATGTCGGCCACGTTGGTGTGAATCTTTCCCGGCTGGGCCGTCTGGCGGCCGGGGCTTTCCTCCTTAGGCTCCTCGTTTATTAAGGCGTGGATGGCGTCCTGCAGATAAAGGAGGCTGGTAATATCGTAATTAATGGAAAAGATGTACGGGATTTTTTCCCCGGCGTCGTCCCGGACGAAAACGGTGGAGGACTTTAAGGTCCTGCCGTCTGCGGTGCGGGTCAGATAACCCAGCCGATCCTGGATCTTTGCCGGGTCTTTTTTCAAAGCTTCCAATACAATTTGTGAGGGTCCGTCCCCGATTTTCCGGTTGGTCACATGGCCGTTTTCCACATGCACAATGGATTTTCCCAGGCTTTTGCGGGTCAGGTCATGGATGACAATCTCACAGTCTTTTCCGAACTGCACGGAAAGAGCTTTTGCCATTTGTTTTAAAAAGGATAGTTTCATCTTGTACATGCACCTGCGTCTTTATGGTTTTGTTCCTTATCTTCGTGTCATGATTTCATCATACCAGAAAAAATCCAGATGTCAATAGAAAAATCTAAAAAATTTTTAGGTTATAAAAAATATTTTTTGTTTTTATGGTTGACTTTGAAAAAAACAATAGACTATAATCAATATTAGATTGAATAATCAATAAATATTACGGGGCAACGCAAAAACAAAAAAAGAAGGGAGAGGGTGCAAATGATTCTTATAGGAAAAGGAACCGTCATCACAAGAGATCCGCAAAATCCGCTGATTCAGGACGGGGGCGTGCTGCTGGACGGGAATGTCGTCCGCCAGGCAGGGGATTACGAGCGGCTTAGAAAGGAAAATCCCCAGGCGGATGTGGTGGACGCCAAAGGCCGGGTGATTATGCCGGCGCTGGTCAACGTCCATGAACATATTTACAGCGCCATGGCGCGGGGCCTTTCTATAGAAGGATACGACCCGAAGGGTTTTCTGGATATTTTAGACGGGATGTGGTGGACCATCGACCGTCATCTGACCCTGGAGCAGACGCGGCACAGCGCCATGGCTACCTATATAGACTGCATCAAAAACGGCGTGACCACCGTCTTCGACCACCACGCCAGCTACGGCGCCATTGAGGGCAGCTTATTTGAGATTGCGAAAGTCGCCGAAAAGCTTGGCGTGCGCACATGCCTCTGCTACGAGGTTTCCGACCGGGACGGCAGGGAGAAGGCGCGGGCCGCCGTGAAAGAAAACGCGGACTTCATCCGCTACGCCCAGGCGCAAAAAGACGATATGGTAAAAGGAATGATGGGCATGCACGCCCAGTTTACCATGTCCGATGAAACCTGTGCGTTGTGCCGGGAGCATATGCCAGAGGGCGTGGGCGCCCATATCCACGTGGCGGAGGGGATTGAGGATCTCCATCACTGCCTGAAAAATTACGGCAAGCGCATCGTAAACCGGCTGATGGACCACGATCTTCTGGGGCCGAAGACCATTACCGCCCACTGCATTTACGTCAATGAGCAGGAGATGGAGCTGTTAAAGGAGACGGACACGATGGTGGCGCACAATCCAGAGTCCAACATGGGCAACGCCTGCGGCTGCCCGCCCACCATGGAAATCATGAAAAAAGGCATCCTCACGGGGCTGGGCACAGACGGCTACACCCACGATCTGTTTGAATCCTACAAGGTGGCCAACGTGCTCCACAAGCATTCCCTCTGCGACGCCAACGCGGCCTGGAGCGAAGCGCCGGCTATGCTCTTTGAGGGAAATCCCAGGATGGCCAACCGCTATTTCGACGCGCCGCTGGGGGTTTTAAAGGAAGGGGCGGCCGCCGACGTGATTGTGGCAGACTACGACCCGCTGACGCCTATGACGGCGGATAACGTCAACGGACATCTGCTGTTTGGGGTAAACGGGGCCATGGTGCAGACCACTGTCTGCAACGGGAAAGTTCTGATGAAAGACCGGGAGCTTCTGGTCGCCGACGAGGCCAAAGAGATGGCGGACTGCCGCCAGGCCGCCGCGCAGCTGGCGAAAAGCATCAACGGATAAAAATTTCAACAGGCCATTGCGAAACGGCATTCATATGTCACGAGCCTGGCCAAAATAAACAAACTTTGGCTGACAAGGAAGGCGTTTTGCAATCGCCGGTTCAGTTGCCTGATAAATAAATGGAATTGGGCAGAGAGGAGAAGGCATGGGAGATAAAATGACGCCGATTCCCTTCGGGAATCTGATGGAATGGATTTTAGAGGAAAAGAGAAAAAGAGGCAGCGTATTCGGGGTGTGCAAACAATACCGGGCGGATGCGGGGAAAACGCTTTCCATTTTCGGGGAAAAGATTGAGACGCCTTTCGGCCCGGCGGCGGGACCC
>CAOJVE010000009.1 GCA_948444865.1 uncultured Lachnospiraceae bacterium | reverse complement strand
ATCTGTTCCGGGAGGAGGGCCTAAGCCAGAAGGAGCTGGCCTGCCGGCTGAAGGTGAAGCCGCCCACGGTGAACGTATCTCTGCAGCGTTTGGAGAAGGCGGACTATATTTGCCGCAGTCAGGATGAGAGGGATCAGAGGGTGTCCCGGATTTACCTGACCGAAAAAGGGCGGGAGCTGGCCGAACGTCTGGAAAGGATGATGGCGGAAAATGAAGTCCAGATGACCAGAAATTTCACCGAGGCTGAAATCTGCCTGCTGTCCCGGTTTTTAAGGCAGTTGACGGAAAACATAGAAGCCATTGAGATAACGAAAGCGGGCGATTGAAATCATTGACCGTGAAAAATCAGAAAGGAGACATGGGAATTTATGAGTAAGATTGTAAAATATCTGAAGCGTTCCGCTGGATACATTTTCTGTATCATGGCGCTGCTTTTTTTGCAGGCGTACTGCGATTTGTCGCTGCCCACGTACACTTCGGATATTGTCAATGTGGGCATCCAGCAAAAAGGGATTCTGGACGGCGTGCCGGAGGAAATCCGCGTCTCGTCTATGGAGAATCTGGAATCATTTATGGATGAGGAAAGCCGCGAGGCGGTGGAAGGCCATTACGAGAAGGAGGGGGACCGCTATGTCTTAAAGGAGAAGACGACGAAGGAAGAGCGGCAGAAGCTAAACGACATTCTGGGAAAACCCATTCTTATGCTGTATTCGCTGACCCAGGACGAGGAGCGCGCCCAGGCCATTAAAAGCCAGATGGGACTGCCGGCGCAGGCGGATCTTCTGGAGGCGATAAAGCAGATGCCGCCGGAGGCGCTGGGGAGGATGCTGGAGGAATCCAGCCAGCAGATTGACGCCATGCCGGATTCTATGATTACTCAGACGGCGGTGACCTATATCCAGCGGGAATACCAGGAGATGGGCCGGGATGTGGACGCCATGCAGATTCGGTACATTCTGAAAATCGGCCTTCTGATGCTGGGGCTGGCGTTTATCAGTATGCTGGCGGCGGTTCTGGTGACTTTTTTGTCGGCGCGGGTGGCGGCGGTGACCGGGCACGATTTGCGAAACGCCATTTACCGGAAAGTGATTGGGTTTTCCAGCGGAGAGTACAACCGGTTTTCCACGGCTTCCTTGATTACCCGAAGCTCCAACGACATTCAGCAGATTCAGCTTTTGATGGCCATGGTTTTTCGGATTGCCATGTATGCGCCCATCATGGGGATTGGCGGCGTTTTGAAGGTTTTGAAAACCGACGCGTCCATGAGCTGGATTATCGCGCTGGCGGTGGGAGCGGTGCTGCTTTTGGTAATTGTTTTGTTTGGCGTGGCTATGCCGCGGTTTAAGAAGCTGCAGATATTGATTGACCGTCTGAATCTGGTGACCCGGGAAATCCTCACGGGGCTTCCGGTGATTCGGGCGTTCAGCCGGGAGAAGCAAGAGGAAAAACGCTTTGAGAAGGCCAACTGGGATTTGACGAAAACCACGCTGTTCGTCAACCGCTGCATGACCTTTATGATGCCGGCCATGATGCTGATTATGAACGGCGTTTCCGTGCTGATTGTGTACACAGGCGCCCATGCGGTGGATAACGGAAGCATGCAGGTGGGGGATATGATGGCGTTTATCCAGTACGCCATGCAGATTATCATGAGCTTTCTGATGCTGACCATGCTCTCCATTATGCTGCCCAGAGCCAGTGTGTCCGCAAACCGGATTGCGGAAGTTCTGGATACCGATCCGACCATTTGCGACCCGGAAAATCCCAAGAGCGCGGATGCGAGAAAGAAAGGAGAAGTTTCCTTTGAAGGGGTGTCCTTTTCTTATCCCGACGCGGACGAGAAGGTTCTGCGGGATATTACATTTACGGCGAAGAAGGGACAGACAGTGGCGTTTATCGGCAGCACGGGAAGCGGAAAGAGCACCTTGTTAAATCTGATTCCCCGGTTCTACGACGTGACGGAAGGATCGGTGAAGGTGGACGGCGTGGATGTACGCCAGATGAGCCAGAAGGATTTGCGGGATAAGCTGGGATACGTGCCCCAAAAGGGCGTGCTGTTTTCCGGAACCATTCATTCCAACATTGCGTACGGCTGTCCCGACGCGCCGAAGGAGCAGGCAGAGCGGGCGGCGGCAATCGCCCAGGCGGAGGATTTTATCCTGGAAAAACCGGAAAAATATGAATCGCCCATCGCCCAGGGCGGCTCCAACGTGTCCGGCGGTCAGAAGCAGCGGCTGTCCATCGCCCGGGCCATCGCCAAGCAGCCGGAGATTCTGCTGTTTGACGACAGCTTTTCCGCTTTGGACTTTAAGACGGACGTGGCGCTTCGGAAAGCCTTAAAGAAGGCTACGGCTGAGACCACCACATTGATTGTGGCCCAGCGAATCAGCACCATTATTCACGCGGATTTGATTGTCGTTTTGGATCGGGGCCGGTCAGTGGGACAGGGAACCCATCAGGAATTGATGGAAAGCTGCGAGGTGTACCGCCAGATTGCCATGTCACAGTTATCAGAGGAGGAGTTGGCAGGATGAGTGAGGGAAGAAGAAATGTCAGGCCGCGGGGACCCATGGGCCATGGCCGGGGAATGGGCGGCGGCGAGAAGGCCAAAGATTTTAAAGGAACTCTGAAGAAATTATTCCGGTACATGGATAAATATAAAATACGTTTCTTGTTTATGCTGATTTTCGCTGTGGCGGGCACGGTGTTCAGCATCGTGGGTCCGAAGATTCTGGGCAAAGCCACCACGGAGCTGTTCAACGGGCTGGTGGCCAAAATCAGCGGCACAGGGGGAATTGATTTTACCCGGATTGGCGAAATCCTGCTGGGGGTGATGGGCCTTTATCTGTTCAGCGCGTGTTTTTCATTTATTCAGGGGTTTGTCATGACGGGCATATCCAACGACGTGACCTACTCCATGCGCCGGGAGATATCCGAGAAAATCCATCGGATGCCCATGAAATATTTTGAGAGCCGGACCCACGGGGAAATCCTCTCCCGGGTCACCAACGACGTGGACACCTTACAGCAGAGTCTCAACCAGAGCGTGACCCAGCTGATTACGTCGGTGACTATGATTATCGGCGTGCTGTTTATGATGTTCAGCATCAATGTGTGGATGACCTTGTGCGCGCTTTTGATTTTGCCCATTTCCATGGGGATTATCGGCGCGGTGATGAAGCGTTCTCAGAAATATTTCCAGGGGCAGCAGAAATATCTTGGCGAGGTGAACGGGCAGATTGAGGAAATCTACGCGGGCCATCACATCGTGAAAGCATTTAATAAGGAAGAAGATGTGGTGAACGCCTTCGAAGAAACCAACCAGAAGCTGTATGATTCCGCCTGGAAGTCCCAGTTTTTCTCCGGGATTATGATGCCGGTGATGCAGTTTGTGGGAAATGTGGGCTACGTGATGGTGGCTCTTCTGGGGGGATATTTTGTCATCCAGAAATCCATCGAAGTGGGAGACATTCAGTCTTTCTTCCAGTATATCCGCAGCTTCACCCAGCCCATCACCCAGGTGGCGCAGGTGACCAATATGCTTCAATCCACGGCCGCGGCGGCGGAGCGGGTGTTTGAATTTCTGGACGAGGAGGAAGAAGACCAGCTGGCTAAAAATCCCGTGGATGTGGCGGGCCTGAAGGGAAATGTGGAGTTCGACCATGTGGCCTTCGGCTACAATCCAGAACATGTGATTATCCATGATTTCTCCACGAAGGTGAAAGATGGCCAGAAGGTGGCTATCGTGGGTCCCACTGGCGCGGGAAAGACCACTATGGTGAAATTATTGATGCGGTTTTACGATGTGAACAAAGGCGCGGTGAGGGTGGACGGCCACAACGTGCAGGATTTCCACAGAAGCCAGCTGCGGGAAATGTTCGGCATGGTTTTGCAGGATACCTGGTTGTTTAACGGCACGATTATGGAAAATATCCGCTACGGCAGGCTTGACGCCACCGATGAGGAGGTAATCGCGGCGGCGAAAGCGGCCCACATCCATGACTTCATCATGACCCAGCCGGGCGGTTACCAGATGGAGTTAAACGAGGAGACCAGCAACGTGTCCCAGGGGCAGAAGCAGCTTCTCACCATTGCCCGGGCCATTCTGGCGGACAACCGAATCCTGATTCTGGATGAAGCCACGTCTTCGGTGGACACCCGGACGGAAGCGCAGATCCAAAAGGCCATGGATAACCTGATGGAGGGACGGACCAGCTTCGTCATCGCCCACCGGCTGTCCACCATACGGGATGCGGATTTGATTCTGGTGATGAAGGACGGAGATATTATCGAGCAGGGAAATCACGAAGAGCTGATGGCGGCGCAGGGATTCTATGCGGGGCTTTATAACAGCCAGTTTGAGAAAGCGGAGGCGATGTAAATGGGATATCAGATTGTGGCGATTGAACGGGAATATGCCACCGGGGGCCAGGACATAGGCGCCCGGGTGGGGGAAATGCTGGAGATTCCCTGCTATGGCAGGGATATTCTTCAGATGGCGGCGCGGGAGTGGAACACAGAGGCCGCGTACATTGAGCATCTGGAAGAGAATTTTACCAACAGCCTTTTGTATTCCATCGGCATGGCGGCCCGCGCCGCCGCCGGGCAGGGAGACGGTCTGTCGGAGGAAGGCCGTTTATTTCTCACGGAAAATCAGATTGTAAAGCGGCTGGCCCTGGAAGGCCCCTGTGTGTTCGTGGGACGCTGCGCCGGCTGGGCGCTGCGGCGTCGGACGGATGTGCTGAATGTCTTCATTTACGGGGACTGGGACTGCCGCATTCGGCGGGCCATAGAGGAATACGGGATTCCCGAGAGGGAAGCGGAAAGCGCGCTGAAGCGGTTCGACAAACGCCGCGCCGGGTTCTACGAGGCCAACACCGCCAGGAAATGGCGGGACCGGCAACATTATCATATGATGCTGGACAGCTCCAAATTGGGAGTGGAAACGTGCGCCAGGATGATTGGGCAGTTTCTGTAAATCAGTCAAAAGCAGACGGACTCCCGGCGGTTTGCCGCGGGCGGGAGTCCGTCTGCTGTCTAATGGGATAGATCTTTCAGGCACAGATGGGACTGGTCGGCATAGCCGTATCTGCAGACCGCGTCTAAAACGTCAAACCGGGGATTTGTCAGGATTTCATTCCAAAGATATTGATAGCGGACCAGATTGCAGAGTTTTTTGGGCGTGACGCCGATGTATTCGTGGAACAGCCGCTCCAGCTGCCTGCCGCTGATAAAGCATTCCCTGGCCAGGTCTGCCGCGGTCAGGGCGCCTCGGTGCAGCAAAATCGCGTCCGCCGCGTCACGAATCACGTGATTCTGCCGCATCTGGCCGGATTGCGTCAGGAGCAGTTCTTCCGCTATGCGGGCGCGTTCCCTTAAGGAATGTTTTTCCAGCAGAAGCGGACGCAAAAGCCGGTCCAGCCACTGAAATTTGGAGGATACGTCACAGGAGCCGTCCTGGGCGCCTTTTAGGGAATCCACGGAAAAAGCGCAGGCGGTCCAGGCGTAGAAACGGATGCCGAAGGTGGAGACGACATGGCCCGGCGGGGGATTTTCGCGGCTTATAAAGCTGGCGTCGCTGACGCCGCAGAATCTGCCCAGGATCGCGCGCTTTGTGTGGTCGATGCTGTAGATGATATCCGCGCAGGCGTCCGGGATGACCATTGTCGAGAAAGCCTGGGAGTCTTTTTTTGCAAAAGGCGCGTCGCTTCCCCAGAAACAGCGGATGTATCCGGCCAGGGCCGGGTTTTGAGGGGGGATTTCTCTGTATTCTTCTGTTCGGCGAAAGGGCGTGGCCGTCAGCGGCATGAAGATGGATTTTTTCATGGTCTTTGTCCGTCATTTTCATAAAGGGATTCAATCTGCTTGCTACATGGGAATAATGTTATCATATTATGAGCCCCTGGCAATGTCAAGGCGCTCAAATCTCATTATCTGTCTTGTCACCTGTCAAGATATGTGCTATACTGTTCTACAACATACGTAGAGCTTTGCTTTTATAGGCAGAAATGGGGAAGGAAAAATGAACATACTGGAAACGATTGAGCAGTTGAAGAAAGAAAAAGACGCGGTGATCCTGGCCCACTATTATGTGGAGGGAGAAGTGCAGGCGGCGGCGGATTATGTGGGGGATTCTTTTTATTTAAGCAAGCTGGCCGCCGGGCTGCCCAACAAAACCCTCGTCTTTTGCGGGGTGTCTTTTATGGGGGAGAGCGGCAAGCTGTTAAGCCCGGATAAGACGGTGCTGATGCCGGATCTGGAGGCGGACTGTCCCATGGCCCACATGGTGACGAAGGAGGCGGTGCAGGCGGCCCGGGAAAAATACCCCGATCTGGCGGTGGTCTGCTATGTGAATTCCACGGCCGAGATTAAGTCCTGGTCGGATGTGTGCGTCACGTCCGCCAACGCGGTTAAGATTGTGCGAAATTTGCCGAACGAGCATATTTTTTTTATCCCGGACAAAAATCTGGCCCGCCATGTGGCGCAGCAGGTTCCGGAAAAACACATCCTCATCCACGACGGATACTGCCCCGTGCACGAGGAAATGAAGGCGGAGGAAATAAAGGCGTTAAAAGAGGGCCATCCGCAGGCGAAGGTCCTGGCGCACCCGGAGTGCAACGCGAAAGTGTTGGAGCTGGCGGATTATATCGGTTCTACCAGCGGCATCATCGCTTACGCGGCAGACAGCCCGGCGAAGGAGTTTATCATCGCCACGGAAGAGGGCGTTTTGTACGAGCTTGAGAGAAAGCGACCAGACGCGGCGTTTTATTTTGCCGAGACGCGGCCGGTCTGTGAGGGAATGAAACGGATTACCCTGGAAAAAGTGGCCCAGGCGCTGCGTGACGGGGAAAACTTGCTGGACGTAAAGGAAGAGCTGAAGGAGCCGGCGGGGCGGACTTTGAAGCGGATGTTGGAAATTGCGTCGGGAAAGGGGAAATGATGAATCTGTATTACGATGTGGTCATTGTGGGATGCGGGGTGGCAGGGCTTTATGCGGCGCTTCATCTTCCCGGAAATAAGCGGGTCGTGATGCTCTCAAAGGAAGATCTGGCCAGCTGCGACTCCATGCTGGCGCAGGGGGGCGTCTGCGTGCTGCGAGGCGAGGCGGATTACGAAGCGTATTTTGAGGACACCATGAAGGCGGGCCATTACGAAAACCGCCGGGAGAGCGTGGACATTATGATCCGGGAGAGCCGTCAGGCGATCGACTCCCTTCTGAAGTTTGGCGTTCGTTTTGATAAGAACCCGGACGGCAGTCTGAAATACACCCGGGAGGGCGCCCATTCCTGCCCGCGGATCTGCTACCACAAAGACATTACCGGCCAGGAGATCACCACGGCTCTTTTGGCGCAGGTGAAAAAGCTGTCCAATGTGAAGATCATGGAGTACACGAAGATGGTGGATCTGGTGGTGTACCAGGGACAGTGCATGGGCGTGGCGGCGGAAAAAAGAACCGGGGAAGAGCTGCGGATCTACGCGGAGGACACGATTTTAGCCACCGGCGGAATCGGCGGGCTTTACGAGCATTCCACCAATTTTCCGCTGCTGACCGGGGACGGCTGCCGCATTGCAAAAAAACACGGCGTCGCGCTGGAGCATATGGACTATGTGCAGATACATCCCACCTGCCTTTACAGCGAAAAGCCGGGCCGGAATTTTCTGATTTCCGAGTCGGCCAGAGGCGAGGGGGCAATCATCTTAAACCACAAAGGCCAGCGTTTCGTCAATGAGCTTTTGCCCAGAGACGTGGTGACCCAGGCCATCACAGAAGAGATGGAAAAAGAAGGCGTGAAGCACGAATGGCTTTCCTTTGCGCAGGTGCCGCCGGAAGTCGTGCGGGATCACTTCCCCAATATTTACCAGAGATGCCTGGAAGAAGGCTATGACATCCTGCGGGAGCCGATACCGATCGTCCCGGCGCAGCATTATTTCATGGGCGGCATTCATGTGGACAGCCATTCGGCCACGGACATGAAGCATCTCTACGCGGTGGGGGAGACTAGCTGCAACGGCGTTCACGGGAAAAACCGGCTGGCCAGCAACAGCCTTTTGGAGAGCCTGGTGTTTGCCAGAAGGGCGGCTTTGCGCATTCAGGAAAATGAAAAGGAGAGGGAATCATATGAATCCAATTACAATGCAGCTTGTTGCTGACAAATACATCCGTCTGGCGCTGGAGGAGGACATCAGCAGCGAGGACGTGTCCACCAACGCGGTGACGCCAAAATATCAGAAGGGGGAAGTGCAGCTCATCTGCAAGGAAGACGGAATCCTTGCCGGGCTGCCGGTGTTCGCGCGGGTGTTCGCCCTGCTGGACGGGGATACGCAGGTGGAAGCGTATGCCGAAGACGGGGATGCGGTGCAGGCGGGCCAGCTTTTGGCGAAAATCACCGGGGACGTGCGGGTATTGCTCTTTGGGGAGCGGACCGCCCTGAATTATCTGCAGCGCATGAGCGGCATCGCCACGTATACCCATACCGTGGCGAAAATGCTGGAAGGCACGAAGATCCGGCTTTTGGACACCCGGAAGACCACGCCGTGCATGCGTGTCTTTGAGAAATACGCGGTGCGGGTGGGCGGCGGCGAGAATCACCGCTACAACCTGTCCGACGGCGTGCTGTTAAAGGATAACCACATCGGAGCGGCCGGCGGCGTGAAAGAGGCAGTGCAGGCGGCGCGGGCCTATGCGCCCTTTGTGCGCAAGATTGAGGTGGAAACAGAAGATCTTCAGATGGTAAAAGAGGCGGTGGAAGCCGGGGCGGACATTATTATGCTGGACAATATGACGGCGGAGGAGATGGCCGAGGCGATCCGGTTCATTGACGGCAGGGCGCAGACGGAATGCTCCGGCAATATAACGATGGAAAATATCCAGAAGCTTGCCAGCCTGGGCGTGGACTTCGTTTCAAGCGGCGCGCTGACCCACTCGGCCCCGATTCTGGACATCAGCCTGAAGCATTTGCGGACGCTTTCGTAGGAGGTGTTGTGTAGATGACAAAGTTAATGACAGGGGCGGACAGGCGGAAGAAGCTTTTGACGCTGATGAGAAAGTCCCCGCAGCCTCTGCCGGGAGCCGTGCTGGGGAAGGAGACGGGCGTCAGCCGCCAGGCAGTCGTCCAGGACATTGCGCTTTTGCGCACAGAAGGGCATCCCATCGTCTCCACTTCCAGGGGATACTATCTGGACGAGCCGAAGCAGGCGGTCCGGCTGATCAAGGTGTACCACACCGACGAACAGGTGGAAGACGAGTTAAGCGCTATCGTAAACCTGGGCGGCTGCGTGCTGGACGTGATGATCAACCACCGCATTTACGGCAGGCTGACGGCGCCCATGCACATCAAGAGTCAGCGTGACATACGCCAGTTCGTGGAGGACTTGCGCTCGGGGAAGTCCTCGCCCCTTCTGAACGTGACGTCCGGTTACCATTTTCACCATATAGCCGCCGAGAAAGAAGAAATTCTGGATGAGATTGAGGCGGAGCTGGACAAAAAAGGCTATATGGTGGAATGGCTTCCCTATGAAAAAGAATTTTGACCGGATGCGTTTACGATTGCTCCCAGAGTTCTTCCAGGGGATGGAAGGAATAACCCATATCCTCCCATTTTCCCAGAAGCTCATCCAGAATCTGGCCGTTGGTGGAGGAAGTGTTGTGCAAAAGGACGATGGCGCCGGGGTGAACCCGTCCCAGAAGCTTCTCAAACGCTTCCTCTTTGCTTGGTTGCTGATCCTGGATCCAGTCCACGTAGGCCAGGCTCCAGAAGAACGTTCGGTATCCCATGTCTTTGGCCATCTGCAGATTATTCTCGCTGTATTTGCCCTGGG
This sequence comes from uncultured Lachnospiraceae bacterium, assembly GCA_948444865.1. Taxonomy (GTDB): domain Bacteria; phylum Bacillota; class Clostridia; order Lachnospirales; family Lachnospiraceae; genus MGBC164599. The sequence continues at coordinate 25,416 of CAOJVE010000009.1, read as the reverse complement.
GCGGCCGGTAATATTTGGCCATCTCCTCTCCTGTGATTTCCTTATACAGATCCTCCACCTGGGACAGTTCCTTGCCGAAAGACTCTTTTGTGGAGATTTTCGACATATCGGGGTGGCTGAAGGTGTGGTTGCCCACTGTGTGGCCCTCCTCCACGATACGCTTGATTAAATCCGGGTTGTCGGAGACGAAATTTCCCACCGCGAAAAAAGTGGCCGGGGCTTTGTGTTTTTTCAAAGCGTCCAGAATAAGAGGCGTGTTTCCGTTCTCGTACCCGCAGTCGAAAGTCAGGTAGATGCGCTTTTCTTCGGTGTCCTGCGCGTAATAGGCGTTGAATTTTTCCAGCTCTTCCATGGACGCGTTGGCCACGGGCGGCTGGCCTTCTTCAGGGAAGCTTAAGCCCCAGTTGCCGTCAGCCTCGGATTCGATGGAGGCTTTCCGGGGCAGTTTTTCATTTCGCAGCATGGCCGCTCCGCTTCCGGCGCAAAATGCGCTCACAAGAATCAGCGAAGCGCACACAGTTTTTTTCCAGTTTTGCATAGCATTCCTTCACTATTTCTTTGCTCATTCCAAATATATGAGGGGAAAAAGAAAACATGACGTAAATTTTTTATGTACAGATGGCCGTTTAGATGTTAAAATAAAAATCAAGCGGCGAAAACTATAAAGGAGTGTATGTAAATGTCCGGATTTCTGAAGTTTATAGTACATTTAGTTGTGTTTTTAGCGATTATCTGCATTCTGGCATTGGCTGTGCCGCCGTTTATGGGGATTTCCACAGTGACGATTGACGATGCAGATATAGAGACGAACCTTCCGCTGGGGTCGGTGACTTATGGGAAAAGCATTTCCGGCCGGGACGTTCTCATTGGCGATTCCATCATCGTGCAGGACGGCAACCAGATTTACCGGTACCGGGTGCAGGAAATTGATTTGGACAACAGCATGTTTACCGTGCTGGATGCCGGCAAGCCGGGCGCGGGGCCGAAGGCCATTACCCTGCGGGGGGACATTACCAGGGTAACGATCACCATCGGTTTTCTGGGCTATCTGCTGATGGCGATTCAGTCCACGGAAGGCCTGATTATCATTGGGCTGGGCGTGCTGTTTCTGATTGTGATTTTTGTCCTGGCGGAGCTGTGGAGCAAGGACAAGGACGCGCCCCAGGAAGAGGAAGACGCAAAAGATGATCTGGCGGCGGCGAAGGAGGCCGTTCAGGCCAGTTTGACGGACCAGGAGCCCAAGAGCCGGCGGCAGCTGAAAAAAGAGATGCGCGCCCGCCAAAAGGAAGAAGTGGCCCGCTTGAAGGCGGAGGCCAAGGAGCGGAGGCGCGAGGAGAAAGAGAAGCTGAAAGCGGCCAAAAAGATCGCCCGCACCGGCGGTTTTATCGAAGATATGGAGCCGGTGGAGACGATTCTCGGTCTGGAGGGCGGCTCCCCGGCGGAGCAGGCGGCGGACCGGGCCCATGAGGAGCTGAAAAAGGAGATCGAGGCGGCCGTGCCCGCCAAGGCGCAGAGCGCGGAACCGGAGAAAAAGCCTACAGCCGAGATTCCGCCGCTGAACGCGGCAAAGGAAGAGGAGTCGGCGCCGAAAGAAGAACCGCAAAAGCCGCAGGAAGCGCAGACGCCCCAAGAGGCGGTTTCGGAAAAAGAGGAACCGGACGAGGCGGCGCAGGAAAAGGAACTGGCCAAGATCGCCATTCCCCTTTATACGGCAGAGGAGCTGCTGGAAAAAGCTAAGGCGGCCGGCGAGGCGCCGAAGGTCATCCAGGATGAAGAGGCCGGCGTGACTTTGCTGGATTATTCCACGATTATCGGCGGCGGAAGCAGGGAACAGGACGAGGAGGATTAGAAAGGGGGATTTTCATCCCCCGACAAAACAATAATGCACCAATACCACGCTTATGGCGATGCCGGCCAGCGTGGACAACAGCGCGCCGAAAAGAGTATGGCGCGTTTTTGTGATTTTGGCGGTCATAAAATAGACGGACATGGTGTAGAAAATCGTCTCCGTGCAGCTAAGCATCAGCGAGGCAATGAATCCGATGTGGGAGTCCGTGCCGTATTCTTTGAAAATGTCCAGCGCAAGCCCCGTGGCCGCCGAGGAGGAGAACATGCGCACAAAGGCCAGCGGCACCAGAGGCGCGGGGAAGCCCAGAGGATCCGTGATTTTGCCCAGATATTTTCCCAGCATATCCAGGAAACCGGAGCCGCGCAGAATGCCCACGCCCACCATCAGGCCGATTAAAGTGGGCAGGATCTTGACAACGGTCTTTAAGCCGTCCTCGGCGCCGACGATGAATGACTCGTAGACTTTCACTTTCTGCAAAATTCCAAAAGCAACAATATAGAAAATAATCAGAGGGATGGTGACTTCGGATAGAAATAATAGGAATCTCATGGTCTGCCTGTTTTTCTTTTTGTTATTTCTATGTGTATGCAGGCGGCGGGGCGTTCATCCCTTTTTGCGGGTTTGATATGGAAATGAGAAAAGATTTCATGTATAATGAGACATTGTATATAGATTGATTACAGGCGATACAGTGGAGGAAAAAATGAAGGTAAGAAAGGTTCTGGCAGTCTGGACTGCAAAGGCGGCCTGCGCCGCCTGCAAATATATGGGCAGGCAGGGAGTCACCTGGGCCGGGAAGCTGGCTCTTCTGATTTACCCGCCCATTTTGCGGGAACTGGCTTTGGAAGTCCGAAAAAAAATATTTATCGTATGCGGCACCAACGGGAAGACCACCACCAACAATCTGCTCTGTTCGGCCCTAGAGGCGGAGGGGGAGAAAGTGGTCTGCAACCGCACAGGCTCCAACATGATAAACGGCGTGGCGGCGGCTTTTGCGCTGGCGGCGGATCTGGGGGGCAGGCTCGACGCGGATTACGCGTGCATTGAAGTGGATGAGGCTTCCACCCGCCATGTTTTTCCCCATTTTCATCCAGATTACATGCTGCTGACCAATCTGTTTCGGGATCAGCTGGACCGTTATGGGGAAATCGACATGACCATGGAAATCTTAAAAGAGGTCATGGACAGCGCGCCGGAGATGGAAGTGATCGTCAACGGGGACGACGCTTTGTCCGCATTTTTGTCCATGGAATGCAGGAATCCCTGGGTCACTTACGGCATCGGGGAACAGTCAGCCAAGTCCGACGACCGGGAGATCCGGGAAGGGCGGTTCTGCCGTCGGTGCGGCGCCCGGTTGGCCTACCGGTTCTACCATTACAGCCAGCTGGGGGACTACGCCTGTCCCAAGTGCGGCTTCTCCCGGCCGTCTCTGGACTATAACGCCCGGGAAGTTAAGGTCGGGGATCAGATTTCTTTTCGGGTGGGCGCGGCGCACATCGTGGCCAACTACCGGGGATTTTACAACGTGTACAACATCCTGGCGGCCTACGCGGCGGGAAAATGCGCGGGACTGTCCCTGGAGCATTTTAACCAGATGTTAAAAGATTTCCATCCGGAAAACGGCAGGATGGAGAGCTTCCGCATCCGGGACACGGCCATCGTGCTGAACCTGGCCAAGAACCCGGCGGGATTCAACCAGAACATCGCGGTGGTGATGACGGACGAGCGCGTGAAAGACCTGATCATCGTCATCAACGACAACGACCAGGACGGCACCGACGTATCCTGGCTGTGGGACGTGGATTTTGACAAATTTTCCGGAGACCAGATTCATTCCATCACAGTCAGCGGCATTCGCTGCCAGGATATGCGGCTGCGGTTGAAGTACGCAGACATTCCGTCCATACTGGAAGCGGACGTGGAGTCGGCCATCTGGGGCCGGGTGGTGGATGGCTGCGGCAATTTATACGTGCTGGTGAACTACACCGCGCTTTTTAGCACCCGGAATATCTTAAAAAGGCTGGAGGGGGAGAAGTCATGAAAAGGGAAGAAAAAAGGGCGCTGACCATCGGGCATCTCTATCCAGATCTTTTGAATCTGTACGGGGACCGGGGAAACATCGCCTGTCTGATGAAGCGGTGCCTGTGGCGGGGCATTGAGGCGAAGACCGTGGAATTTGAGAGCGAGGACAGCGTGGACTTTTCCCGGCTGGACATCGTTTTGCTGGGCGGCGGCTCCGACCGGGAGCAGATGCTGGTCTGTGAAAAACTAAAAAGAATCCGGGAGAATTTTCAGAAGTACGTGGAAAGCGGCGGCGTGGTTCTGGCCGTGTGCGGCGGCTACCAGCTGCTGGGCAAATATTACAACACCCGGGAGGGCGTCATCGAAGGGCTTAACCTGGTGGATCTGTACACGGAGCAGGGCGAAGGCCGGCTCATCGACAACATCGTCCTTCAAAGCCCGCTGTGCAAAATGCCAGTTGTGGGATTCGAGAACCACGGGGGCCGGACGCACATTCAGGGGAACAAGCCCTTCGGAAAAGTTCTGTACGGCTCGGGCAACGACGGCAAAAGCGGCTACGAAGGGGTTATTTACAAGAACGTCATTGGCACCTATCTGCACGGCCCGCTGCTGCCCAAGAATCCCCAGATCTGCGACTATCTTTTGAAAAAAGCCCTGGAGAGGAAATACGGCGACGGGACGCTGGCGCCGCTGGACGATAAGCAGGAGCGGGAGGCCAACGCGTACATGGTAAAAAGACTGCTGAAGTAGGCGGGCGATCATGGCCAGTAGTCCGCGTTTGTTCAAAATAAACAAACTCTGGGTTATTGCAAGGATGTTTCGCGTCTGCCTGACTATAACATAGAATACAAATATTTAAGAGGAGGATTTTCATGAGGATAAAAATCAGAAGCGCGCTGCTGTGTTTTGCCCTGGTTCTGGGGCTGGCCGGGTGTGGGAAGGAGGCGGCCGACGACGAAGCGAACGCAGGCCCGGCCCGGGCCTTATCAAAGAACAGCAGCATTCTGGACGAGGCGCTCTCGGAAAATGGGGAAAACAGGAATACAGTGGGCATTTCCCTGCCGTCCCAGTCCAGTGAGAAATGGATTCATGCGGCGGCGATTATGAACACTTATCTTAAAGAGGAGGGATTTCAAGCGCAGACAGAATTTGCCGAGGACGACGCCAAGCAGCAGATCCGCCAGCTGGAAGAGCTGGCAGAGAGCAAAGTGAAATGTCTGATTGTGGCGCCGGTTCCCTCGGCGGATCTGACGGAGGCGCTGGAAAAGGCCAAGGAGAACAAGATTCCAGTGATTTCCTATGATCGGCTGGTGATGGACACAGACGCGGTGGATTATTACGCGGGCTTTGATAATCTGGAGGCGGGCCACCAGATCGGGAAATACATTCTTGAGGAAAAAGAGCTCAAAGACGCCAAGGCCGGCAAAGACGCGGCGGTCTATACCATTGAATTTTTCGCGGGCGATCCCCAGGACTACAGCGCCAAAATGGTGCACCAGGGGATTCTGGAAGTTCTGCAGCCGTACTTGGACGCGGGCCGGCTGGTATGCAAATCGGGCCGGGTGAAATTTGAGGACGCGGCGATTTTGTACGAGTCCCAGGACACGGCCGAGATGAACTGCGAGGCGCTGCTGGACGCCAACTATCTGGACGGCCATCTGGACATTGCCTGCACGTCGGCGGACGCGCTGGCCTACGGCGTGCGGACGGCCCTGGAAAATAAAGGCTACACCAAAGGAAAAGACTGGCCCCTGATCACCGGCCAGGACGCGGAGCTGGCCGCCGTGGAGAACATCGAGGATGGCTATCAGGCCATGTCCGTGTTCCGCGACCCGCAGGCGCTGGCCCGGCAGTGCGCCCAGATGGCGGTGGACTGCATGAAAGGCGAGAAAGCCGAGACCAACGAGCAAAAACAGTACAAAAACGGCACAAAGGCCGTTCCCGCCTATCTGTGCGAGACGGCCGCCGTGGACAAAAAGAACTACCGGGAAGTTCTTTTAGACAGCGGTTATTATACAAAGGCGCAGCTGCCATGAAAAAAAGGAACGCTTCTTTCAGGGGCGTTCCTTTTTTCAGAATATGGACTTTTTTTACAATCAGAACCATCGGTTTAGCCGGTGGTTCTGATTGTTTCGCTGTGGGAGCGGTTGACAGATTATGGGATTGTGTGTATAATGAGCTTAGCAATCGTTATTTTTTATAAAAAATAACGATTAACAGAGACTTGGACATTTATCTGCGGGTATCTATTTGGGAGGCTATCTACGCAGTATTTGGCGTTGGAAAATGGAAGGGGATTGGGATGAAGAGGATAACGAGAATGTGGACGGCCATTTTTCTGGCTGCGCTCATAAGTTTGCTGCAGCCATTGTCGGTTCATGGGTATTTTGAACGCGGCCCGGTACAGGTATTTGTGGGAAAACAGGAAGTGGCGTTGGAGCCGGGGCAGTCGGAGGCTGTCAGCGTTTCTTTTTCTCCCAATGAGAGCAGTCAGCTTCCGGGCTGCGGGATGGCGGAGTGTCCCCAGATTTGCGGGGAAAAGAACTGTCTGGATGAAAATGGCGAGTGCATCTGCAACGGCACAGACTACCAGACATACAAAGCTTTTGCGACAGTCACTTCCAGCGCGCCAGGAGTGGCGGCGGCGGAATACATAGATGGCGGCATTTTGCAGATAACCGGGGTTTCTTCGGGAACGGCGGTGATTACAGTTACTGCGTCGCTGCGGCAGTTTACCAGCACATCCACAGAAGTGTATGTGACCGTGACAGAGCCTGCAGTCAGTGAGGCGCCCCCAGAGCAGGATATCGCTCCTGTCAAAGAAGGGGCGGCAGAAGAACAGGCTGGCGGCGGCAAAGGCGCATCCAGTGAATCCGACGGCAGCGGATTGGACGTGCAGCCGGTGGATCCGGGAAATCATGAAGTTGAAGGGATTTTGCAAGAGGAAATAGAAGCGGAGTCGGTTACAGGGCATTCTGAGGACGAAGCGGCCATCCATACGAGTTTGGAGGAGACGAGTGCGGTCAGCGCCGTGTCAACGGAAGAAAAAGCGGCAGCCACAGCTGCGCCTCAGAAAAAGAAGCGGACAAAGAAAGAAGAGAATAAAGAAGAGGATAAAAAAGAAAAGAACGATGCCGCACAGAAAAGAGATGTCCAAAAGAAAGTTCGGGGAACAGGGGAGAAAGGCGGCGCCAATGTAATTAAGAGTGACCGGGGCGATATTCTGATGGTCCCCATAGAGCCGGGAAAGATGGGAAAAGAAGAGATGAAAAGCGTCCTCGGAAAGGAAATGTACGTGGATTTCCAGATGAAAGATGAGGCGGAAACGATTCTGTATACCTGGGAATTTTATGGGATGGATCTGGAGAGGGCGGAGGATATGGATATGGCCATCGACGTTGGCGCGTCTCCCCTGGAAGGCTGCGCGTACGGAACCGCCGCGGATTCTCTGTACCTTTCCTTTGCCCATGACGGACAGCTTCCGGGAAAGGCTTCCGCGTATATCCGGGTGGCGGAAAGCTTTGCGGACGGAGAAAGCCTGAATTATTATTGCTATAATCCCGAAGAGGGCATTGAGCTGATGGCGGAAGGACTTCCGGTGGAAAATGGCTATGTGGCCCTTCCCATGGAACACTGCTCCGATTATATTCTGACCACGGAGAAATGGGAGGAGGACGAGGGAAAGTCTGGACATTATGGATATCTGGCCGCAGCGGCGGCAGTCATTGCCGGAGCGGCGGCGGTGGCCTTTGCCGTGGGATATAAGAAACGAAGAGGGAGAAAATGATAGAGGCGGCACATATCTCAAAGAAATTCGGACATTTTCCCGTCCTTCGGGATGTCAGTTTCCAGGTGAAAAAAGGGGAGATTTACGGGCTGATTGGCTATAACGGGGTGGGAAAGACAACTCTGATGAAAATACTTTGCGGCGTCTATCGTCCGGATGGCGGGCAGGCGGCGGTCGGCGGGGAGCCTGTCTTTGAAAATCCGGATAAGAAACGGCGGTGTTTTTTTATGACAGAGGAAGCGGGCTTCTTCCCCCAGGCGTCTCTGCGGCAGATGCAGCGATTTTACCGGGGGATATTATCCAAAATGGCGGGAGAAAACCTTTGAGGGGCTTTCGGAATGTTTCGGCATCGATCCGGCAAAGAAAATCAGCCGGTTTTCCAAAGGGATGCAGCGGCAGGCAGGTCTGATTTTGGCGCTCTCGGCGCAGGCGGAGTATCTGTTTTTGGATGAAGCCTTTGACGGGCTGGATGAAGCCATGCGCCGTCTGGTGAGATCCATGCTTCATTATTATGCAAAGAACAAAGGGGCCGCGCTGCTGGTTTCCTCTCATAACCTGCAGGAACTGGAGGACATTGCGGACAGCGTTGGCATGCTCAATGAGGGGCGGCTGGTTTTTAATGGAGCAGTCAGCGAGATGAAGGGCGGACGCCAGACCTGTCGGTTTGTTCTGCCGGATGACTGGGAGGAGGGGCGGCTTCAGGAGGCGCTGGGAGCGGAATTAGTGGAGAAGAATCCGCCGGGATATCTGTGCATCTTAAAAGCGTCCAGGGCGGAAGCGGAAAAAAAGCTGGAGGCGGTACGCGCGGAACAGATACGGATCCGCCCTGTGCGGCTGGAAGAATTTTTTCGCAGGGAAAGGAAAGAACGGGATGTTGACTGGGAAAAGATTTTCGGGTAGAGGGATATCGGCGGGCGGTCATGATTTTTGTTATGCGCTGGAGAAAAATATCTGGATTCTGCCGGTGGGAATGATAACTTTTTTGATGCTGATTCCCTTTGGGACAGCCGGACTGCCGGGGGATTCGATCTTTAATATTGAAGTGACCCATGACCAGATGAAATTCCGCCTGATCCATCCCCAGGCCATTCCTTTGGCAGCGGTGGCCAGTATCGGACTGGGGCTTGCGGCGGGAATTTCTCTGTTCCGGTTTGTGTGGAATAAGAGGGAGACGACTATTTTCTTTTCTCTGGGCGTTGCCAGATGGCGGCTTTATATGAATCGGGCGCTGGTCGGGACGCTTATGTTGGCGGGAAGCGTTGCTTTGCCCATGGGTTTGTCCCTGTGGCTGAATCTTCAGGCGCTGGGCGGCTATCCGGGACTGGTCAGGAACGTTGCATATCTGTCCGCCGGCATTTTCGTCATGGGACTGTTTAGTTTTCTGGCGGCGGCAGCGGCGGGCTTTCTGGCGGGAACGCTGTCCGAGGCGCTTGTTTACTGGGCGGGCTTTCTGGGGGCGCCGACGGTTCTGTGCTATAGCGTTAATCTGCTGCTGAAAAAGCTGTATTGGGGAAATGCCTGGGGCGTGGTCGCCTATACGGGGGGAGATCAGATACGGCCTTCGCTGCTGGAACAGAGGGCTTGCTGGAACCCGGCATTGTTTTTTGTGGAGGAGATGCAGCGGCACGCCCAGTTTATTCGGCCTCTTTCTACGGACGCGCCAGACCCTGTATCCTGGGGGAAACTGGCCGGATGGACGGCGGGAGCGTTTTTCCTTTTTGCGGCGGCCGGGTTTATTTTGCGGCACAGGAAGGCGGAGGCGGCCGGAATTTTCGGCGCAAATCGTTTTTTATCCGAATTTGTAATCGGGCTGACCGGTTTCCTGGTTTTTTCCCTGGTTTTTTCCTGGCTGTATGACTACAGCGTAGCCATGGCGGCGGCGCTGGGGATGGCCGGGTTCTACGGGGTGCATATATTCTGGAGGCGGCTTCTTTTTTCCCATGGTTTTCGCGGAAATTTCTTATCGGCGGTTTTGCAGACGGCGCCCCTGCTGCTGATATGCGTTATTTTTCAGAGCGGTTTTTGCCACGGCGCGGAGAGGTTTTTAAGTTCCGGCGAGATACGGGAGGCGAAGGCGTCCTATGTGGGAGCGCCGGGTTTTCTCGGTGGGGAGGCTTCCGGGAGCGCGTCCGGGCGGGGATATTATATCATGAGCCATCTGACTGCGAAGGAGCAGGGAGCCATTGAGAAGGTGAAAGACCTGCAGAGGCTTTTTCTGGACGCGGGGAAGATGGAGAAAGGGCCGGGCGGGGAGGCGGAGACGGTGGTTCCCTATGACATTTCTTTTTCTTATACAGATGGGAAGGGGAGGGAACATATCTGGTATTATGACCGCGCTTCCTACGGGCAGTTGGAGCAGATGCTTTCTCTGGAGGAAGAAACAGAGGCTAAACAGGAGCGGCTATCGTTATTCTTAAAAAAAATAAACAAAGGCGGGTGGGCGCAGAAAGCGTATGAGACAGGGGAGGTTTTTCTCTCAGACAGATTTTTCACAGGAACGTTTAAGCTCACCCTTTCAGAAAAGCGCAGGCGGCAGCTCCTTTCCTGCATGGCAGAGGATTTAAAAAGAATGAATCTTCAGGAACGCTATTTCCCGGAGAAGACGGCGGAAGCGGTTTTGCTGTTCACAGGGAGCGGGGAGGCGGACTGCCAGCATTACTCGTATCATCTGAACAACGCGTTTGTCTATCTGACGCCGGATTATGAAAACACACTGGCCTGGCTGAGGAAAAACGATCTGCTGTCTCTTTTGCCAGAAGCGCCGGAGCTGGAATGCATTTATCTGCAGAAGATGGATCTCTACATCGGCATCCATGAGCCTAAATATCCCATGGGGATGTATTTTATGGGATACTGCGCCGATACGGCGGACGAGTTTCTGATACAGAAAGATTTCGGGAAGAAATACACGCTTACAGATGAAGCGGAAATGGAAGAAACCGCGTCCGGCCTGCAAAATGGCTATTACATGAGCCGCGGGGGATATTTTGCCGCAGTGAAGATAAAAGGAGAAAACAAATACCGTTACCTTTTCCTGCCGGCTGCGAAAGCGCCGGAGGGTTTACGATAGATAAAGGTAAAAGACAAGAAGAAGGAGGAAAAAAGGAATGAGATGTCCAAAGAAGATCATGGTGCTGTTTTTGACGGCGACGATGCTTCTTCCTGCAAACACAATGGCGTTTGCGGCGGGAGCGGAGACGGTCAGCGTTTCAGAAGCCATGGAGATGACAGTTCCGGACGGTGAAGCCGACGCGTTTACAGAGAGCGCCAAAAATCCGGAGCTTGAAGAGGCTGTGGCCGAGGAAGAGGCCGGGGAAGCCCTATCCGCAGAAAAAGCCGCTGTGGAAGAAAGCGAAGCTTCCGGGCAGGAGGCGGAAAATGAGGAGCTTTCTGCAGAAGATACGGAAGCCGCGCCGGAAAACGCAGGCATAAGCGGAAACGAGGGCGCGGAAAGTCCAGATGTTTCCGGCAGCGACTGGGTGGATCTGGATGAGATTGCAGGGGAAACGAAGAATACGGCGAAAGGGTTTGCCATCCGACACATCGACAAGGACGGCAACGTGCTGAAGGAGCAGTATTGGACGGAAGACCAGATGAAGGAACTGGCACAGAAGCACGGCAAGAAGCCGTATTATTATTCCTACGGATGCAGTATGCAGGGCTTCCCGTCTATATCCAAGGGAGAAGGCGTGCCGCTTTCGGACTTGCTTGCGGAGGCGGGCGTAGAATTCAAGGAAGGCCAGAAGCTGATGGTTCGCGCCACGGACATGCTGGCGCGGGAAACGGGGCTGGACACGGCTTCCGAAGAGTGGCAGGCTGCCCTGGCGGATCTTAAGAGCGTATCGTCTCACAATGCGTATTACACAAGCTTTACATGGGAAGAGCTCATGGGACAGACACGGTATTCCTTCGCAAACGGAATGGCGGAAGCGATGGCGAAGAATCCGTCCATGACGCAGGCGGATCTGTACAATGACGAGGCGGTTATCCAGAGCGGGACAGAAGTCGGACCTTTGCTTTGCTATGGGTACAACGTGATGTATGTCAATCAGGTGCAGACAGCGGACGATGTGAAAAATCTGACGATGAACCGCAGGGACGCCTATCGTTTCTGCTTCGGGCAGGCGATGGACGAAAATGGGAAAATTTCCAGCGAGGACACCAGGAGCCGGATCGCGAAATACGTATTCGGGCTGGACGTTGTGGATGCAGAGGACGTGACGCTGGAGCCGGACGGTCCATGCTCTGCCAAAGGCGCCATCCGGATTAAAGGCCAGGCTCCGAAGATAAGTCAGAGCATTGGCGCGTATTTTGAAAATATAAACAAGGTAATCCTGGACGGACAGGAACTGGCGAAAGATCAGTACGCCGTAAAGGATGAGCGGGGGACGAACGGCTGGGTTTATTATCTGGAACTGGACGAAAGCGTCATTACCCGACCTGGCACATACACACTCCAGGTGGAGTCCACAACCTATAATCCGGCGCAGGTGCAGCTGGAGGTGGAAGAGGCGGCGGCGCCCCGAATCGTGGATTTCGCCGTGACCAATAAGGAGCATGACGATAACGACGGAGAATTAAACCAGACGATTATAGCCACGGTCACCTTCGATCACCGGATTGCCATCTCAAAGAACCCGGAAGATCTGGCGAAAGATTTGGATATCTGTATTGCGGGCGGCAATGTAAAGGAAACAAAAAGGGATATCACATATGCCGTTAATCCGGAGGATCAAAGGCAGCTTGTCATCACTATGGCATCCACAGACTGGGCGGCTGTTTATAATGGAATCTTAAGCATTCAGGCGTCTGCAGGCGGCGTCCAAAGCATCACGTCGGAAGACAAAGAGCGGATAGCCCAGTGGACAGATCTGGAGACGTATATCCCCATCGGCATTGCGCTGAACAATAAACGGACGGCCGGGACAGCGGAAAAACCGGCTTCTGTGGAAGTGGCGGTCACCCATAAGGCCAACATGCGGGGCATGTACCATGTGCAGCTTTTAAGCAACGGAAAACAGGTGGCGCAGATCACCGGCCATGCCCATAATTTTGTGAATATGACTGTAAACGATTTTGCCAAAGCGATTGCCAACGGAATCAACAATGCCGGCATTCCTTATACGGCTGCTTACAATGAGGGAGAAGACAAATTCGTAGTGACGGCCAATGAAGCGGAGGCAGGCGAGAGTCTTACCGTGCAGATGCTTGAATATAATGCGGACGGAAGGGCTGTGGACGCATTGCTTAAACAGGCGGCGGACAGTGGAAAAGCGGTCCTGGAAAAAGCGGCAGACGGATATGAGAATGAGAAAGCTGCCCTGCAGGAAGCCATAGACGAGGCGGAAAAGCTCATTGGAGCCAGTCCATCCCTGGAGGCGCAGGCAGACGTGAAAAGGAAAATCAAAGCTGCAATAGCGGCTGTGCCGGCGAAGCCAGATCAGCCGAAGCCGTCGGAACCATCAAAACCATCCGAACCATCGAAGCCTGCAGATCCGTCAAAACCAACGAATACGCCGAAGCCCGCCAAACCGACGGGTACGCCGAAACCAAAAGTGGGACAGAAACTGACGAAAACGAAGGCGGTTTACCGCATTACGAAGATTGGAAAGACCAATACGGTCACGTATGTAAAGCCGACGAATAAGAAAGCCACATCCGTCTCTATCCCGGCTAAGATTACGGTCAACAAGATTTCGTATCAGGTAACTGCCGTGGCCGACAAAGCGTTTGCGAACCATAAAAAGCTGAAAAAGGCCGAGATCAAAGGCAATGTGACCGTCATCGGCAAGCAGGCGTTCAAAGGATGCACAGCGCTGACCACAGTGACAATCGGCGCAAAAGTAAATAAAATTGGAAGTCAGGCATTTTATAATTGCAGAAAACTGCAAAAGCTCACAATCTCAGGCAAAAAGCTGACAGCGTCAAAAATCGGGGCGAAAGCTTTTACAAAAGCCGGCAGCGTCAATTATAGGAAGCTGAAGGTGCGCATTCCGGCAGCGAAGCAAAAAAGTTATAGGAGAATGCTGCAAAAGAAAGGGCTTTCAGCCAAAGCGTCTGTGAAGAAAATTTAAGGCGCAAAAGAAAAGAAGGCTGTGCCCCATACAAAAGGGCATGGTCTTTTTTGCGAATGCCTTTTCAGGAATGGAGGAGAGAGGATGGGATTTTTAAGGAGAGGGTTTTTGTGGATGGCGGCTTTAGCGGTTCTGTGGAACGTCTCGGCGGTTTACGGCGCGTCTGGGCCGGCAGAATATATCCACGGAGATATAGAAATTGCCGCATCCGTGGACGTACAGGAAGACGGCGTTATAGCCCTGGAAGCGGGGGAAAGCTTCCAGGCAATTATTTCGCCCTACATCCATGTGCAGTACGCCGGATGCGAAAAGGCCGGATGCCCGGAAATATGCGGCGGCTACGATTGCTTTGAGATTGGAAAAGGCTGCAAATGTGAAGGGGAGGAACTGTGCGAGACAAAGACGGCGGCAGTCATTGTTGAAACGTCGGATACTCAGACGGTGGCGGCTTCGGATCCGTCAGCGCAGGGAACTGTCCAGAGCCGGGAGGCGGGAAGCCAGGCGCCGGGCGAGGTGACCCTGACAGCGGTTCGGGAGGGAGAGGCCCAGGTGACCGTCACGGCCTCCCTGAAAGGCTGGAAGACGGCCTCTTGCACATTTACGGTAAAAGTGGGAAAATCTGGCGAACCCGTGGAAGATCCCACCAACATTCCGTCAGCGCCCGGGAGTGAGGCAAAGGAACCGCCGGTGGCGAATCAGCAAAGGTTGTCGGCAGCTATGAATGGAAGCGGCAAAGTGACTTTCGAGTTAGAGTCCTACGATCCGGACTGGGCCGCGAATATAACGTCTGTCTATGTGGACGGCGCCCAAGCAGACGGATGCGCTGTGGATGAAAATGGCCTCACATTCCCCACAAGCGTATTTACTAAGGCGAAAATAGCAGATTATGAGATCTGGGTGGAAGCCTCCGGCTACAGAGACTTCACTGCCCGCGTGACCGTCCGAAAATATGGGGCGCAGCATTTCTACGTACGGCTTCTGGACGCAGACGGGAAGATAAAAAAGGCCCGCGCCTATACAATGGATCAGATGATTGCCCTGTCAAACGAAGAAAAAGTCTATCAGACAGTCTGCGGCATGAGGGGAATCACATCCTACAAAGCCAAAGGCGTCTATATGGAAGAACTCCTAAAGGACGCGGGAATCACTTTTGGAAAAGGCATGACGGCCAGGCTTCGAACCAACGACGCGGCCACCCAGGCCAACGACCCGGAAAACGAAGCCGCCTATTATGACCGGGGAACATTCACTTATGAAGAGCTGATCGGCGCCAAGAGATACGTCTTTCCGAATGTCTATACAGACAGCGAGTTAAAGGAGAAGATCCTTGCGGCGGGAAAATTTACCCAGGCCATGAACACGGCTCTGGGCAGCAGCCCCAAAGAGGAGATAAAGCCTATGATTGTTTATGCATATACAGAGAGCGTCTGGCTGGAGGATCCGGATAACGATCAGACGGACAGCGAATATGGCGCCTATGTGACGGACGAGCGGGCGTTTAAATTCCTCTTCGGCATTGCCATGGATCCGGGGCAGGCAGGTAAGATAAAAGATGGAGTGACCACCTGGAGCGCGGCGTACGGAGTCTTTGGCATGGACATCCAGGAAGGGAGCGCGGCGCCGGAAGTAAAGGCTCCGGGCCAGGTGAAGATAAAAAAAGCGTCCAGCGCCGGCTATAAGAGCATTCGGATAACCTGGAACAAAGTAAGCGGGGCCACCGCGTATAAAATCTGGCGCGCTGCCAGCAAGAACGGAAAATACAGGGAAATACAAACAGTCAAGGGCGTGTCCTATACAGATTCGGGGCTGGTGACGGGAAAGACTTATTATTATAAGGCACAGGCCGTGAAAAAAACGGGAGCCGGCTCTCCCCTCCTTAAGGGAAAGCTGTCTGCGGCGAAATCGGCAAAACCGCTTCCCGGCAAAGCCTCTATCCGTTCTGTCAAAAGAAACACGGCCAGGAAGGCCACTCTCCAGTGGAAAAAGGTGGCGGGCGCCAGCGGCTATCAGATTTACCGCGCGGACAGCAAAAACGGAAAATATACAAAAATCCATAAGGCGTCTTTCAAAAGCCGGCTGAAATACACCGACATCGGACTGAAAAAGGGAAAGGCCTATTACTATAAAGTCAGAGCTTACCGATTGGTAGGCAAAAAGAAGGTGCAGGGAGCATATTCGGCGGCCAGGAAGGTTAAGAAAAAATGAGAGGCAAAAAGAGATTGTACGCTTTGCGCATACTGCCGCTTTTGGCCGCGCTGCTCCTGCTTAGCGGCTGCGGCAAAAAGCGGGTCAGTGAAACCAAGTCTTTGCAGCTTATGGACGGGGACATCCAGTCTTACAACGAGGGCAGTGAGGATAAGCAGTTCGTTCGGGTAAATCTGACTTTCGACAAAGAAATATCGGTGACGGATGAAAAAGAAAGCCTGCGGGTGACTATCGCGGGAGAGCGGGTGAAGGATGGGGAATATACCCTTGAGATGGGGGAAAATGAGAAGACGGCCAGCCTGCTCATTCCTGTGCAGGCGGTGACCAGCGGCCAGCTGAAAATTTAGCGTTCCGAGAAAGCGAAGTCTCTCTCGGCCATACTGGACGCCCAAGGGAAATATGCGGCAAAAGATTTTGTGCTGGAGGGAATAATTCCCTCCGGGGTTTCCTTATCCACGGCGGAATTCGGCAATGGGAAGGTAGTGAAACAGGTGGACGCGGCCTGGAATATCCGCAGCATTGCATGGGTGGCGCTTCTCCAGGATAAAACGCTGGTTCCGGTATCCGAGACGCGGAAAGGGGAAATGCTGGACGGCTACGCCGCTGTCCATGGACATGAATTTCTCATGGAGAGAGAGGCGGATATTGCCGACAAGATTGCAGAAACCCTGGAAAATAATTATGGGGAAGAATATCGTTTCTCCAGTGAAGGAGACAGGGTGACAGTCCAGAGGATTGACGGGGAAGGAGAGCTGGATATTCAGATTTACCAATATCTGCGCATTGACGGGGAAGAGGCCGGGCAGTGAAAACCATGACTCCCATGGGTCAGGAACGAAAGTCAAAGTGACGGAGACGGACAGGGAGCCGTCCCGGGAAGAACAGTCGTTTCTGGACGCTTTACATATTTCAAATATGAAAGATTTGTCCGGCCTTGAGGGGATCAAAGACGGCGAAGAGCTGTACGATACCCTGACCATCACCGGGGAGGCCATGCCGGAGGAGCAGATTTATTCGGTTCATGATCTGGAGACGCTGATCCGGGATTCTTTTCAGAACCAGCGTATGTATGGGCTGGGACTGCCCCTGGAGCGGGAGGGCTATTATGGAATTGATATGCTGACCTTTTTGGAGCTGTGCGGCATGGATATGGAACAGGATAGGCTGTCCATACTGGCGCGGGATGAATCTGGCGCGGAAAGGATCTATTCCCTGAAAGAACTTCGGAAAAGCCAGCCCATGATTGCTCTGGGCGGCCCGGACGGTCCCCTGGAGAAAGGGGGTCGGGGACCCATCAGCCTGGAGATTTTCCAGGAAGGCGGCAGGGACAGTGTGCAGAATCTGCGGTATATGCGGGTTGGACCCGGTAAAACTCCGGAAGATCCGTTCTATGGGTTTCATAACCGTGAACCTTTTTTGGAAAGCAAAGACCGCGTTTTTACTATAGAAATTTACCAACAGGGGGCGGAATATCTGGGGGCGGTGACCACGAAGGAATTTACGACAGAAGCCCTGGAGGCGCTGCTGAAGGAATATCCCGAAGCGGCTGCGGGCGGCTATTACGGCGCCCTGGGCAATGTGGAAATGTTTTCGTACATGGGTGTGGGCGGCTGGCTGGATCATTTCGAGGGAATTGACCTGAAATGGCTGCTGAGAGAGCAGGCGGGCGTGGAAGACTTCGAGGGCTATGGAGAATTTATTGGCCGGGATGGCCAGGTGTATGCGACAGTGGAAGACCTGGCGTACATGGACGGAGAAAAAGCCGCGTATTATGTCCTGACCTCGGAAGGAGTGCGCATTCCCGGTGCGGAGCCGATGATTGCCTTTTCTAAGAATGGATATCCTCTGCTGCCTGAGCACGACCATGAAAGCGAAGGATATATCGCCTACAATCAGCTCAATCAGAGTCTGGAAAAGGCCGGAGTCGCCACGGAAACGGGCGTGGTGAAAAACCACAGCGGCCCTTTCGCAGCCTGCCTGGGAAACCGGGACGGATATTATGGCGGCAATGAAACGGAGACGGCAGGGGACTGCGTGAAGATACGCCTGTACCTGAAATAACCTCTGGGCGGCAGTTGGAGGGACTATGAAGAAGAAAAAATTTTACGGATTTGTTTTTGCTCTGACGGTTCTTTTACTGGCCACGCTTCTGTTCTCTGTCCTGGCAGGCCGTTTTTCCATTTCTCTTTCGGAGCTGATGGGCATATTTAAAGCGCGCTTTGCCGGGGAGGCGCATGAAGCGTCTATGGCAGAGACCGTTCTTTTCGGTTCCCGTCTGCCCCGGATTGCCTCTGCGGCGCTGATTGGCTGCGGGCTTTCCGTGTCAGGGGCGGCCTATCAGGGAATATTCAGAAATCCCATGGCCTCTCCGGACCTTCTGGGGGCCTCGGCCGGGGCTGTATTTGGGGCGGCGCTGGGGCTATTGCTGGGTTTTTCTCTCATGGCGGTTCAGCTGATGGCCTTCGGGACGGGCGTCTGTGCAGTGCTTTTGACCTGTACGCTGGGCCGATTGGTGAGAGGACAGCTGGACAACAACCGGGTGGTTTTGATTTTAAGCGGTATGGTGGTGGGGTCTTTGTTCCAGGCCTGCATTTCCCTGGTAAAATATGTGGCAGACCCTTTTGATTCCATGCCGTCTATTGCGTTCTGGCTGATGGGCGGATTGACTTATGTGACCGCATCGGATATGCTGTTTCTATTGGCACCCATATCTGTGGGCACGGCGGTTCTTCTGCTGTTTCGCTGGCGGCTGAACCTTTTATCTTTTGGGGAGGATGAAGCGAAGGCCCTGGGGGCGCAGGTTGGGCGGATTCAGGCTGTTGTGATTTTTTGCGCCACGTTTATGACGGCGGCCTGCGTGGCCGTGGGCGGCATGGTGGGATGGGTGGGGCTTATCGTGCCCCATTTTCCAGGATGCTGGTGGGGCCGGACAACAGGCGGATGATGCCCTGCGCGGCCCTTCTGGGGGCCATTTTCCTGCTTCTGGTGGATGACGTGGCCAGGTGTCTGTTCCCGCAGGAGCTTCCCATCGGGATTCTGACGGCCATGGTGGGCGCGCCTGTGTTTATCGGGCTTTTGGCAAAAGGAAGGAGAGGATTTATATAATGGGCAGGTTTGGGAAAAAAAGCATAGGGATTTTTCTGCTGTTCTGTCTGGGGATGACGGGGTGCGAAAAAAAAGCATTGGAATACACCATCACAGTCGCTGGGGAAGCCACGGGCGCCAGGGAGGTGTCTTTTCTGGAGCAGAGCATACCGGTATATCAGGACGAGGCCAGCAATGCCTGCGGCGACTGCGCGTATCAGCCTGCGCATCTCTATGTGGGCGCGGATGCGAAGGAGACGGCCCAGGCCATTGCGGACGCGGTAGACCGGGCGGACGATCTCTGGGAGGTGGCCTCCTGCAAGGGGGATACAGTCGTCCTGCGGGAAAAGGAGGCGGGGAGCATAGAAGAGATTGCCCAGCTCACGGCGCCCCAGGGTCTTGTGCTGTCGGGGGCGGTCAGCGGCCGGGAAGTTCCCGTTGTGTCAAAGTCCCGGGAATCTGTAAAGGAGGAAGGCGTAAGCTTTCCGGAGAACCCCCAGCGGTTGGCGGCGGTGTATGGGCCGTCTTATGAACTTCTGACTATGCTGGGGGCAGAAGAAAAGATCGTGGTTCGCGCGGATGTGCAGACAGAGGATTTTCCCTGGGCTGAGAAGGTGTTTAAGCGGATTGCCGAGCTCCCCCGCGCTGAACAATGTGCATACTTCTGTGAATTTTGAGGAATTGATGAAATACAAGCCGGACGCGGTTTATACCTTTCCACGCCAAAATGAGCTGGAGCAGCTTGCCAAGGCAAAGGTGGCGGCCCTGCCGGGGGAAACCAGCGAGAGCCTGGAAGGCGTGAAAGACCAGGTGCGCGCCTATGCCCGGACGCTGGGGGAGGACGCCGAGGAGCGGGCCGGCGCTTACTGCGCCTATTTTGACGAAAAGCTGTCCATGGTCCGGTCTGTGACGGATAAGATAGAAGAGGGCGACAGACCCTGTGTCTATTATGCGGGCACGGATATTCTGACCACGTACGGCAAATATTCGGACATCATGGAAGTCATCCAGGCGGCGGGGGGCCGCGCGGTGTCTGGGGAGCTGGAAGCCGGGAACCGGACAGAGATTGACTATGAGCAGTTAATGGCATGGAATCCGGATGTGATTTTCATTGACCATGGCGGCATGAACGGCCGGGAGACTGTGGAGGAGTTAAAACAGGAGATTTCCCAGAAGTCCGTCTACCAGGCATTAAAGGCGGTGAAAGAAGGAGAGATTTACCTAAGCCCTTCCGGGGCATTTTACTGGGACATGGGCCTGCAGAAAATTCTTTTGGTTATGCATATGGCCAAGATTCTCCACCCGGAGGAATTTAAAGACCTGGACATGGAGGCGGAGGTCATGGAGTTTTATAAGAAATTCTACGCCTATGACCTGACCCGGGAGGAGGCGGCCCGGATTTTAAACCGGGAAGCCCCCCAATAGACATTGTGGCGTGAATGAATTTTCAAGCATGCGTTAGAAAAGAAAGGCGGAAAAAGGATGCTGGAGGTAAAAAACGCCGTATTTGGATATGCCAAAAAAAAGAAAACAGCGCTGGAGGGAATCTCTTTTCAGCTCAAGCCGGGGGAGCTGCTGTGCATCCTGGGGGCCAACGGAGTGGGCAAGACAACCATGTTCCGCACCATCCTGGGGTTTTGTCCTTTGCTTGGCGGTGAGATTCTGGTGGATGGAAAAGACATCCGGAGCATTTCCAGAAAGGAACTGGCCAAGCGGATCGCTTATGTCCCCCAGTATCATGCGCTGCCTTTTCCCTACCGGGTTTTTGACGTAGTCCTCATGTGCCGGGTTTTTCCACGCCGGGCAGGGAGGATGAAGAAAAGACGGTTCAGGCGCTGGAGCGCATGGGGATACGGCATCTGGAAAACGAGATTTATACAGAGATAAGCGGCGGAGAGCGGCAGTTGGCGCTGATTGCGCGGGCGCTGGCGCAGCAGGCACGGTTCATACTGATGGACGAGCCGGCTTCCAGTCTGGATTACGGCAACCAGATGCGGCTTTTGCGGGAGATCAGAAATCTTGCGAAGGAGGGGGCGGGCGTCTGCTTCACTGCCCATTATCCGGACCATGCCTTTTTAACCCAGTCCTCGGTCCTGGCTCTGGAACAAAAGGACCGGTGGAAGAAGGGCCCCGCCCAGGAGGTTATCACGGAAGAGTTATTGAAAAGCATGTATAAGCTGGATGCAAAGATTCGGTCTTACAAGGACGGGGATCGGGTGATGCGCCAGGTCACCGCGCGGATAGATTGAGAAAATGCTGTGAAGGGAGAACGTTTATGAAAAAAGAAGAACTTTTTTTACTATTGGAGGAGAAATTTAGGAAGCTCGCGCAGGAAAACCAGTTGTTGGAAAAGGAGGTCAGCATCTCCTGCCGGGCGCTGTCGCCAAAGGAAGCCATCGGTGAGACGAAGCGGAAGGATTTCCCGATTCTGGAGGGAAAAGAAGTGATGATTCAGGCGGAATTTGAAGGAGGCGTGGGCCAGGCGTTTACCAGTGCGCCGGCGGCTTTTAACGGCACGCTTAAAGAGATTTTGGCGCTTGACATTGCGGGCAATGACTATGACAGGTCTATTTTCATAGCGGCTATGAACGCGGTTATGAGGAAGCTGGGATTGTGTGACAGATCCATCCACTGCAGGGACAACGGTCCGGAAGAATGCGCTGAAAAGATTGCGGATACGCTTATGAAGACTTATGGGAAGGTGAGAATCGCCCAGGTAGGGTGTCAGCCCGCTCTGTTTGAACGTCTGGCCGGGAAATTTGAGCTGCGGCTTTTAGATCTGGATCCAAAGCGCATCGGCACAATCCAGCACGGGGTAAAGATCCTGGACGGAATTCGGGACTACGAGGAGACAATTCTGAATTGGGCGGAATTGATCTTGTGCACCGGGAGCGCACTGGCCAATGGGACGATTGTGGATTATATAGGACTGGATACAGAAACGCTCTTTTATGGGACTACAGCGGCGGGGGCTGCCGCTCTTCTGGGGCTGAAAAGGATCTGCCACGCTTTGTGACCCGATGCGTCCTGTGGCAGTGGGCCTGTCATGCCGCAAAATGGCCTGTCCAGCAGTTTTTTTCAAAGTGGACGGACGGTTCATCGGAGGCTGTCTGCATGGCTCGCTGCCGCCTAAGAATCCTTAGAATCTGCGACTGCCTCCTGAGAAAATCCTTGGAGCGAAAATACGGGGAAGGGGACGGCCGATGGGAATTCGGACGCCAGCCCTTCCTAGGCCTCGTCAGAGAACAGCGGCCTTTTAGTTGATATGAAGCTGTGACTTTAATGCGTCCTGCAATGCCTGGGAGAAATTCACCCCGGAGGCCATGGCGGCGTCGTTGAGCCACGATGGGATGCTTAATGTTTTTTTGACAGCGGCATTATTCATGAGACGGCGGTATATGGCGGTGCCGCACGAAATATAGGTTGCAAATCCACCGTCTTTGACTTCAAGCTCATTTATGGGTGACGCTGGAGGCAGTTCACGTTTTTCGTCCTCTAAATGCGTGAGCATAAGAGAAAGAGCGTCCTGGGCCATTTCCATTCCATCTCCTAAATCATTTCCGCATGTATAGCAGCCATCCATATCCGGAAAATAAATTGAGAATTTTTCGTTTTCTTCCGGGGTGAATATCGCCGGATATATATATTTGGCCATAACGTCCTCCTTACTTTGGGCGGGGCCTCTATAGGCCTGCGTCTCGCATGATGCTGTTGGCTGTTCCTGCCGGAAGTTCCCTGCTGTAATGGTGGGGAATCTGAAACTCTTTTCCAGTGTCGGGGTTTAACCAGATTTCATGATTTCGGCCTTCTCGCAGGAGGTAGCAGTTTGTATATTTTTAAATTTTTCTGACTATCTCCGATACTTTGGCCATCGTTTTCTCCTCTTTCTTATTTTATGATTCTATAATATACGTGAAAAATACGTAAGTAAAGAAAAAGTGCGTAAAAAATGCGTGATTTAAACTGTGCACAAAGCAATGGCGTATCTATACTTACAGTTGTTTTTCTGTTAAACATAGAAAACATACATAATGAAAATAATTTTATTTATGGAGGTACAGATTTGGGTTACAGAATTCGATACGCCTGTTGGAGTCATGTGGGAAAGCGAATACTTCGTTTTCTCCAGCCGGTAGCCGATTCCCGGCTCGATGAGAAAGGCGCGCCCGTTTTTGTCGGATAACATCGCCTGCATGGAAACGTCCTTGGCGTATACGATTTTTTTGCGCTGCGCCAGGTCAAGAGCCTCGTCCAATGAGAGTTTTCCCGGGATAAAAGCCTCTGTCAAGTCAGCGATCGTCATATATCCGTCACCGCCGCGATATGCGCCGTTCTCATTTCCGTTTACATAAAGCGGGGTTCCGACATTCCCATTTTTGTTGATTCCGTGAAAGGAATGGTATTGCCGGTCGGGCATTTGGATGCCGATGAAAAACAGGTTCCTTTCCGCAATGACCTTGTGTGTCCACATGGAAAGGTCGATGTCAAAATTAAATCCGACAACGACGTTTTTCCCGTTTAGACAAACCTCGTGCACATGTCATTCTCCCCTCCGTTTCGCGATGCGTCCCGTCTGGATTGCCTCTATATTCCGGGCGATTTTTTCCTTTGGCCAGTCCCACCACTTTATGCGCAGCAGATGGGAAATGACATCCGCGTCAAACCGTTTCCGGATGAGCTTTGCCGGAACGCCGCCTGCGATTGTATAGGGCGGCACATCTTTCGTGACAACGGCGCGGGCGCCAATCACTGCGCCGTCTCCAATGGTCACGCCCGCCAGGATGACCGCTTCAAAGCCAATCCACACGTCGTTGCCGATGACAATGTCGCCTTTATTGTCCCAGCTTCGCGCCACATCCTTTTGGTCCAGGCCCCATTCCTCGAAAAAGAGCGGAAAAGGGTATGCGCTGGCTGAATCCAAAGTATGATTGGCGCTGTTAAAAAGAAACTTTGCGCCGCAGGCAATCGAGCAAAATTTTCCGATGACGAGCCTGTCGCGGTTGATGGGATAGTGATACAGAACGTTATTTTTCTCAAAGTCGACAGGGTCGTTGGAAAAATCGTTGTACATCGTGTAGTCGCCTACTGTAATATTGGGATTTGCAACCACGTTTTTGAGATAAACAGTCTGCGCGTCTTTTGTACGCGGGTATATTTTCGTTGCGTCAGCCATTTTTGAAGTCCTCCTGTGAATCTTTTAAAAAATATTTTATTTGGCTGCGGTGTTCTTTTCAATACACGAAACAGTACAGACATATTGTGTAAACAAAAGAGAGCCGCCTTTTTCCAAGCAGCTCCCATTTTTATTTTTGATAGATTATTTTCCGAATGGCATAAACTGAGAGATGGTAATCTTCTGCAAGTTTTTCCACAGACGCGCCCTTTTTATATTCGGAAAGAATCTTCGTATTGCGCGCGTCCAGCTCCTTTCGGTAGCCCGATAATTCGCCCCAGGATTTACGGCATTTCGTCTTGGCCGGGATGTAGAGATAGCCTGCTTGTATGTATTTTTGCAGTTCTTCTACCAACGGAGCCGGGAGAATTTCGCGGGCGTTTTTATATTTCATATGCGGCTGCCTCCTTAATTTTCTTAAAAATAAAAGGCGGCAAAGCCAGCAATGTTATCAGCGACAAATGATTCCTCCATGCAAGCGTCGCTTATACTGGCTTTGCATGGAGATAAGCTTTATTTTTTCTTTTTTTATTGATGCACATAATTTCACCACCGCGGATTTTTTCGATTACTGCCTGTAAACGGCGAATATATTTGGTATTGCCGATAATACAGGATAAAGCACAATAGATAAGGCCAGTCCGCCGATTCCCTGGATCAGGTTGGGAAATGCGCTGGCCACGGCGGCGGGAAGGCCGTACAGGATGGCTTCGTAGATTCCGTATCCCAGCACAACCAGTGCCATATCCAGAAGGCCGCCGGCGAGGATGCCCATCCAGACGTTTTTGCGGCGGGATTTGAGAAATTGAAACGCTTTTGCCGTCAGAAACGCGATGGCGCCTTTGATGAGAAAGGTGACGGGGACGTAGAAGAAATAGCCGCCCAGCAGGTCGGACATGGCGGAGCCGATGCCGGCGGCCAGGCCCCCGTATACAGGCCCCAGGAAAATGCCGGAGAGAATCACCAGCGCGTCCCCCGGATGAATGTAGCCGCCGGTACTGAATGTGGGGATGCGGATGACCATGGTCGCTGCGCAGGTGAGCGCGGCGAACAGCGCCGCAAAGGTTATTTTTCGAGAGTCTTTCATTTTGAGTCGCTTCCTTTCTGTTTTCTTCTATCCGATATTTGCGAAACGCCCGTTTTGGCAATCAGAGTCTGGGAAAAATATTTTTGAGCTTAGTTCTCTCTATTTCGCACAAACTCCAAAAACGCGCAAACAGGT
>CAOJVE010000008.1 GCA_948444865.1 uncultured Lachnospiraceae bacterium | reverse complement strand
TTTGGTCAGCGGGGAAATCTCGATGGGGTGGTCCATGACGAAGGTCGGCTGAATCAGATGCTCCTCTGCGAATTCCTCGAAGAACAAGCTGAGGATATCCCCCTTTTTATGTCTCTCCTCGTACTCTACGTGGTGTTCTTTCGCCGCCGCCCGCGCCTCTTCCAGGGTATGAATGGCGTCGAAATCCACGCCCGCATATTTTTTCACAGCGTCCACCATGGTAATGCGCTCGAAAGGTTTACCCAAATCCATCTCTATGCCCTGGTACACGATGGTCGTGGTTCCCAGCACTTCCTGGGCTACGTAGCGGTACAGATTTTCGGTCAGGTCCATCATGCCGTGGTAGTCGGTATACGCCTGATAGAGTTCCATCAGGGTAAATTCCGGGTTGTGGCGGGTGTCCAGGCCTTCGTTTCGGAAAACGCGTCCAATCTCGTAGACTCTCTCAAGGCCGCCCACGATCAGTCTCTTTAAGTACAATTCCAGGGAAATCCGCAGCTTCAGGTCTTCGTCCAGCGCATTGAAATGCGTCTCGAAGGGACGCGCCGCCGCGCCGCCGGCGTTGGACACCAGCATGGGCGTTTCCACCTCCATGAAGCCCTGGGAATCCAGGTATCGCCGAATGGAGCTGATGATTTTAGAGCGTTTGATAAATGTATCCTTCACATCGGGATTCATGATCAGGTCCACATAGCGCTGACGGTAGCGCAGGTCTGTGTTGGTCAGGCCGTGGAATTTCTCTGGAAGAATTTGCAGGCTTTTGGACAGCAGCGTCACCTGCTCCGCGTGGATGGAAATTTCTCCGGTTTTGGTCTTGAAAACCTTTCCAACCACGCCCACAATATCGCCGATGTCCATTTTCTTAAACGCTTTGTACTCTTCCTCTCCCAGGCTGTCCTTGGCTACATAGGACTGGATGGTCCCCTGTAAATCCTGCACGTGGCAGAAAGACGCTTTTCCCATGACGCGCTTGGACATGAGGCGGCCGGCTATGGAAACCGATTGGTCTTCTAATTCGTCAAAGCCGTCCTTGACCTCCTGGCTGTGATGGGAAACATCGTATTTCATGATTTCAAAGGGATTCTTCCCCTCTTCCAGCAACTGCGCCAGCTTCTCCCGGCGCACCTTTAATAACTGGCTTTGATCTGGTTCTTTCTTCTGCTGTTGAGCCACTGTTTTTCACTCCTTACACATTTCTTTGTATCTGCAATACTTTATATTCCATAACGCCTGTGGGCATCTCCACGCTCACAGTCTGTCCTTCCTTGGCGCCAATCAGGGCCTTGCCCACGGGAGATTCGTTGGAAATCTTGCCCTCCAGGCTGTTGGCCTCAGTGGAGCCCACGATTTTAAATTCGATGTCCTCGTCGTACTCCATGTCGTGCACCTTGACCTTACAGCCCACGCTGATGGTCTTTAAGTCCACTTCATCTTCCACCACAACTTCGGCGTTTTTCAGAATCTTCTCTATCTCTTCAATACGCGCTTCTATATCCCGCTGTTCATCTTTCGCGGCGTCGTATTCTGCATTCTCGGATAAATCCCCCTGCTCTCTGGCCTCTTTGATTTTCTGGGCCACTTCTTTTCTCTTTACCACTTTTAAATCATGCAGTTCCTCTTCCAGTTGTTTCAGACCCGCATACGTAAGCAGGTTCTTCTTTTCTTCCATTTTCCTCGCTCCCTTCACCATTTTTGAAAATCAGAAAATTGCAAAACCTCATTTTGGACGAACCCTAGATATGAATGACAGCTTTGCAATGACCTCTTTTGGCTGACAATCTCTGTATTATAACGAAATCTCCGCAGGTTGTCAAGATTCCTCTAACAGTGTATTGCCCCGCGCCTTTCGGTATTCGGCTCTTACATATCTTTCAATAATTTTTCTAAATGTGCATATTTTTCCAGCCGGTTCACCTCCCGGCGAAGTCTGGCGCTGTGTGGCATGCCGGCGGTGTACCAGGCCACATGTTTGCGCATTTCCCGTATGCCCGTGTACTCCCCTTTGCACTCCACAAGAAGCCGTCCGTGCCGCAGTATCATCTGGCGTATCTGCTCTTTGTCCGGCAGGCTTTTTTGCGTTCCTTCCATTATATAGGAACGGGTTCTGGAAAATATCCAGGGGTTGCCTCTGGCCGCCCGTCCAATCATCACGGCGTCGCAGCCGGTCTTTTCCATCATGGCTTTTGCCTTCTGGGGCGAATCCACATCTCCGTTTCCAATCACCGGAATGGACACGGACCCTTTGATTTTACGAATCACTTCCCAGTCCGCCTCCCCGGAATAGTATTGCTCCCGCGTGCGCCCGTGAACGGCGATGGCCGCCGCACCGCTCTCTTCTATGATGTGGGCGATCTCCAGAATGTCGATGGGCTCCCGATCGAAGCCTTTTCGGATTTTCACTGTCACCGGCTTTTGGATGGCTTTCACTGTTTTCTCCACGATTTTCCCAATTAAGGCAGGGTTTTTGAGAAGGGCGGAACCTTCCTGGTTGTTGACCACTTTCGGCACTGGACAGCCCATGTTCAGGTCCAGGATGTCGAAGGGCTTTTCCTCTATTTTCTTCGCCATCTCGCTGATGATATCCGGGTCGTTGCCGAAGAGCTGCAGGGATATGGGCCGTTCCTGGGGATGTATCTCCATCAGCTTTTCTGTGTTTTTATTTCCGAAGAAAATCGCCTTGGCGCTGACCATCTCCATGCAGACCAGTCCGGCCTGCTGCTCTTTGCACAAAAGCCGGAAGGGCAGGTCGGTGACCCCGGCCATGGGCGCCAGCGCAATGGGACTTTCCAGCTCTACGTTTCCTATTTTTACTCCCATATGAACCTCTAGCGATTTTTCTCGTAAATAATCCGCAGGCCTTTTAAAGTCAGCAGGTTATCATAGACATCTATGAAATCCGTCTCGTCGGCGATGATTTTCCCCAGACCTCCGGTGGCCACCACCTGCAGGTCCTTCAGGCCGGATTCTTCTTTCACCTTCTGGATGATGTATTCCGTCTGCCCTATGTAACCATAGACCAGTCCCGCCTGCATGCTGGCAATGGTGTCTTTGGCCAGAATCGAGGAGGGCTTTTTGATTTCGATTTTCGGCAGTTTGGCCGTGTCTTCCCAGAGCGCCCGCGCGCTGATGCGAATGCCCGGGGAGGTGATGCCTGCCGTGAAGCTTCCGTCCTCCAGTATCAAATCGTAGGTGGTGGCCGTGCCGAAATCCACTGCCAGAACCGGACCGCCGTACAGCGAATAAGCCGCCACCGCGTCCACGATTCGGTCCGCTCCGATTTCCTTAGGGTTGGCGGTCACCAGCTTAATGCCCGTCTTAATGCCGGGTTTTACCGTGATGGGATGCACATGGAAGTATTTAATCACGCCGCTGTTTAAGGAATACATAATGTCTGGAACCACCGAACTGATGACCACGTTCTCGATGCAGGACGGCTCAATCCCGTGATGCTCCAGCATGCTGCACAGGTAAATCCCGTACTCGTCGGACGTGCGCACCTGCGCGCTGGTCATGCGGAAAATCCCCCGCAGCTCCTCTTCCTCAAATACGCCGATAGTAATGTTGGTATTCCCCACATCAATGACTAAAATCATAGTTTAAAAATCCTCCATTTCCTCACCCATACAAAACACCCGGTAATACGTCTCCAGGGATTCCAGCAGCTCTTCCTTCTCCCTGCGAATCTGCTTAATCTTCAGCACACTGCCGATTTCATCGAACATGGCGTCCGCCTCCAGAGATTCTACCTTGAACTGAAGACTGCCCTCCTGGTCAAATTCCAAAAGCAGGATTCCCCCCACGTCTTCCGTGAAAAGCACGCACATAACCTGCAGCTCATCCTGGACGGACGGCGGCAGGGCGGCAAAATCCGGGTTAAAATAATATTTCTGCTCATAGGCGCTTGCCCCGCAGAGCGTTACGTTTTCCTGATACATACAGCCTCCATACTTAAGAGCGTTTTCTCACACATAGCCGTCCAGGCCGCGGACGGACACCTCCCCTGCGCAGATTTTCACCAACGTCTGGTCTTCTTTTTCCACCAGAAGTTCCCCCTGGGCGTTAATCCCATGGGACACGCCCCGCAGTTCTTCCCTGGACTGCAGAACCTTCACCTGCCGGCCCCGGTTAATCAGAATCCGGTTGTATTCCTCCTGGCATCCGGATAAATCTTCGGTCCGGCAAAATCCCTCGTAGTTTTCCTCAAAGGCTTCCAGAACCGCCGCAGCCAGAGGCGCAAGCTCTATGGGATGGCCCAGCGCCTGCTGTAAGCTTACGGCCTTGTCCCGCAGATCCTCCGGGAAATCTGTGAAATTGCCGTTTATGCCCACGCCGATGACCACGAAGTCAATCCGGCCCGGCTCCGCATCCATTTCCGTGAGGATGCCGCAGATTTTCTTCCCGGCCAGAACAATATCGTTGGGCCATTTGATCCAAGCTTTCAGCGAATAGAGACGGGCGCAGGCCTGCGCCACGCTAAGACCCATCAGAAGGGTCAGCATGGACGCTTTCTCCGGCCTAAACTCCGGCCGCAAAAGACAGCTCATGGCTATGGAACTGCCCTTTGGCGTCACCCAGCTTCGGCCCATCCGGCCTTTCCCGCCAGTCTGCTCCCTGGCCAGCGCCACTGTTCCATGCCGGGCGCCCTGACGGGCCAGATTTTTTACAAAATCATTGGTGGAGTCCACCGTTTCCTCCCAGCGCAGGTCATGACCCAGCCATTTCGTGTTCAGATGCAAGCGCTCTGCGCTCATACAGTTTCTTCCAGAGTAGCCGCCATCACTGCCTTGATGGTGTGCATCCGGTTTTCCGCCTCGTCAAATACCTTGGACTGGGCCGACTCGAACACCTCGTCGGTCACTTCCATCTCCTTCAGATTAAACCGTTGGCCCATCTCCTTGCCGATGGTTGTCTTCAGATCGTGGAACGCCGGCAGACAATGGAGGAAAATGGCCTCTTTGGACGCGTATCCCATCACCTCTTTGGTCACTTTATAGGGCGTCAGTTCACGGATCCGCTCTTCCCACACTTCGTCCGGCTCGCCCATGGACACCCACACGTCTGTGTAAATCACATCCGCGTCCTTCACGCCTTCCCTCACGTCTTCCGTAAGGGTGACAGAGCCGCCGCTTTCCTTGGCGTAACCTTTACAGAGGTTCACCAGTTCTTCATTGGGGAAATATTTCTTATTGGTGCAGGCCACGAAATGCATGCCCATTTTGGCGCAGGCAATCATCAGAGAATTGCCCATGTTAAACCGGGCGTCCCCCATGTATGCCAGCTTAATGTCTTTTAACTTACCGAAATTCTCCCGCACGGTCAGAAGGTCCGCCAGCATTTGAGTGGGATGGTATTCGTTGGTCAGTCCGTTCCACACCGGAACCCCCGCATGCTTGGCCAGCTCTTCCACAATCTCCTGGCCAAATCCTCTGTACTCGATGCCGTCGTACATCCGCCCCAGAACCCGGGCTGTGTCCGCGATACTCTCTTTTTTCCCAATCTGGGAGCCTGACGGGTCCAGATACGTGGTTCCCATGCCTAAGTCATGAGCGGCCACCTCAAAAGCGCACCGGGTCCGGGTGCTTGTCTTTTCAAAAATCAGCGCAATGTTCTTTCCTTTATAGTGGTCAACGGGAATACCCTTTTTCTTTTTCTCTTTCAGCTCCGCGGACAAATCCAACAGATAAGCGATTTCCTCCGCCGTATAGTCCTTCAGCGTTAAAAAATTGCGTCCTTTAAAATTCATGGCTTTATTTCCTCCTCGTTCCTTGTTCTTAAATTCTGTAGGGTTAATCGCGAAACGTCCCTTTCTACAACCCGCGTTTGAACAAAATAGACAAATAAGAAGCGAATCCAAAATGATTTTGAGCTCCGTTTTGTCTATTCTGTTCAAACGCGACCGATGAGATAACTGTTTCGCAATTACTTGAATAATTCTGCAAATTGCGGCAGCTTCTCATCCTCCGGCAAATCCCCCTGCCGGGTTTTCACGGCTGCTTCCAGTTCCTCTAATGTGTAAATCCTGTATTTTTTCAGCTCCAGTATCCGGGCCGCCGCTTCCAGCATGGCCAGATACAGTTCCTGGTACGTCCAGCCGGAGGGCAGCTTCAGCTCATGGGCCGTCTGGCTTAGCCGGCTTTCCAGAAATTTGCGCAGGCTGCCCTCCGGGTTCAGCCTGGCCAGCCGGTTCAGATAAAGAAGCTCATCTTCCGGCGCGTCGATATAGTAGATGGAGCCTTTCAGCCCATAGACCATGCGCATGGCGTCGTAGTAGCCGGCCACCATGTTGCGCCGGCTTTTTTTCGGATTGAAATCAATGATGTTCCCCAGGGAAATCCGCGGCTCCACCGACCAGATGTGAACGTCTTCTAAGTTTTTCACCCGCTTCTCCCGGCCTGGCCCGTAGATGCGCAGCATAATGATGTCCCGATAGCCCCGGTTTACCAGGGAGCCCAGGGGCACGTTGTTGATTACGCCCCCGTCGATAAAAGTCTTCCCCTTAAGTTTCTCGTTTTTGAACAGTGGGAAAATATAGGCGCTGGCCAGAAGCAGATCCGGCAGCTCCTCCGGGGAAATCTGGTGCACATCCACGTCCAGTTCCTTCATCTCGTCCACGCAAAAAGTCAGCACGTAGAATTCCATGGGGGAAGCCTGTATCTTTTCCGCGTCCACGTACTGGCGAATGAGATTTCTAAGGGGCGTCACGTCCACGCCTCCCTCTTTCATAATCTGAAACAGACTTTCAAATGCCTCCCCCAGCGGAATGGCGCCCTGAAATAACTGCTCCATCCGCGCGTCGTCCACATCCATCACCTTGGAATAGGAGATGTCTTTCCAGACTTTTTCCGCATTTTCGTAATCGTCCATGCACATCAGGGCGCCGTTTAGAGCGCCCACGCTGGTCCCCGCAATGCCTTTGATTTTCACGCCCGCTTCTTTGAGCGCTTTCCAGGCTCCGATCTGGTAGGCGCCTCTGGCGCCGCCGCCTTCCAGAACGATGCCGTATTCTTTTGACAAATCCAGCTTTGCTTTCATCTTACGGCTCCTTGGGATTCTCGGCGAGAACCTCCTTCAGCGATGTGGCAAGCCCGGCCAAGCCCTGGATCTCCGACGGGATGATAATCTTCGTGGATTGTCCGTCGGCCGCCTTGGCAAACGCCTCCAGGCTCTTCAGCGTCAGAACCGCCTGGTCGGCGCCGGCTTCCTTGATGGAGCGGATACCGTCGGCGTTGGCCTGCTGCACTTTCATAATGGCCTCCGCCTGGCCTTCCGCCTCGCGAATCATCCGTTCTTTCTGCGCTTCCGCCCGCAGGATGGCCGCCTGCTTCTCCGCCTCCGCTTCCAGAATGGCCGACTCTTTCTTACCTTCCGCCACCAGAATCGTGGAGCGCTTCTCGCCTTCCGCAATCAGGATGGACTCTCTTCGCTCACGCTCCGCCTTCATCTGCTTCTCCATAGCGTCCTGAATGGCTTCCGGCGGAATGATGTTCTTTAATTCCACCCGGTTTACCTTGATGCCCCAGGGGTCTGTGGCCTCGTCCAGGGAAGCCCGCATCTTGGTGTTAATCACCTCACGGGATGTGAGGGTTTCGTCCAGCTCCATGTCGCCGATGATGTTACGCAGCGTGGTAGCCGACAGATTCTCGATGGCCATAATGGGATTTTCCACCCCATAGGCATAGAGCTTCGGGTCCGTAATCTGGAAAAAAACCACCGTGTCGATGCGCATGGTCACGTTATCCTTGGTAATCACCGGCTGCGGCGGGAAGTCCACCACCTGTTCTTTTAGGTTCACCCTCTTTGACACCCGCTCAATAAACGGAACCTTGAAATGAATGCCCACGCCCCAGGTGGCCTTATAGGCGCCCAGTCGCTCCAGAATTAAAGCCGACGCCTGCGGCACGATTTTCACACAGGAAGCCAGCACCATCAGCGCCACAATCAGAAAAACAATGATAACAATAAAACCTGCCATATTCAGCCCTCCGTTTTAATCTGTACAATTGTCCACAATTAATTTCACGCCCTGCACCTCGATCACAGTCACCACCGCGCCCGCCTCAATGACGCTTCCGTCTTCCTTCGCCCTGGCCGCCCAGTCCACGCCTTTTATCTGCACACGCCCTGTGCCTTTCAGATTCTCAATGGTTTGGGTCACCACCGCCTTCTTCCCCAGCAGACTGTCCACATTGGTCTTCTCCGTCTTCTGGTTCATAAACCGCACAGCCACCGGACGGGTGAAAATCAGCAGCGCCAGGGAAACCACGAAAAACAGAACGATCTGCGCCGGCAGCGGCGCGTGAACGAGTGCGGCCAGAAAAGCCACCAGCGCACCTCCCGCAAACCAAATGGTGGTCAGCCCCAGCGTGGCCGCCTCGATTGCCAGCAGCACAATCAGAAGCCCCAACCATAGAATCGTAACGCTTATCTCCATAAAAATCCCCCCTCCTGCCGCCAAAAAATCTTTATATGGTAATGATTATAGCATTAAATAGTTCCCAGGGAAACCTTTTTCTATGCGAAAAGCAGCCGTTTTTTCAAACGCGCTCCTTGTATCAGAATATGGGTTATGCTATAGTATAGACACAAAAACAAGCGCTTTGTTTGATGGGGCAATCGCCCTTCTGGAATCCGTGGAAAAAGATCTGGAGATTATATAGAATAAATTTGACGAGATCACCCGGGCCATCAATGACCTGCAGGATGAATTCGAGGAAAACGACAGCGAGATCAAAACCGTTGCAAGGGACAGCATCGGCAAGACGGCCGGCTATATCCTGGACTGGTTTGGCATTGGCATCGACGCAGAGGAGGTCATCCGGGAGCGGGACTGGTAGCCCGCCCGCGACCCTCCCTTTACAGAACCAGCGCCAGCGTTCCCGCCCCAATCAGGACGCAGCCGACCAGAGACTTCACCGTAAATGGCTCGTGCAGAAAGATAAAGGCCAGCGCCATGGTGATGACTACGCTTAATTTGTCGATGGGCGCCACTTTGGAGACGTCCCCCATCTGCAGCGCCCTGTAATAGCAAAGCCAGGACGCGCCGGTGGCAAGCCCCGACAGAATCAGAAAAATCCAGCTTTTCCGGCTGATTTCAAACAAACCTTTCTGCCCGTGGGTGAGGAACACCATGCCCCACGCCATAAAAACCACCACCACGGTCCGAACGGCCGTGGCCAGGTTGGAATTCACTCCATTGATTCCTATTTTCGCCAGTATGGAAGTAAGCGCGGCGAAAACAGCTGATAAGATTGCAAATACAAACCACATAGATTTCTCCATTTCTCACTGAACCAAAAAATGATTGATGGCCCGCTGGGCGATCTTCAGCGAACTGTCCACATTTTTTTCCTCCTCGTATATTTTCAAAACCTCGCTCTCCGCCAGGGCCAGCGCGTCACTATACCGGGCGAACCGGGGCATGTCCATGCCGTTTTCGATGACCTCGCTTAGAATCGTCCCGTCGATGACCCGGTCGCTGGCTTCCATATCCCGCCGCAGGATCTCCTCCATCCGTTTGGAGCCAGTCACCGCCCGCAGCGCGGAAGCCCCCTGCGAATGGCGGAAGATTTCCATCTGAATCTCCTCATCGTAGGTGAGCGTTTTTAAAAATTCCCAGGCCAGCCTTTTTTTGTGGCTGCGACTGCTGATTCCGATGAGCAGGCTGTCCACCTGAGAAATATTGTCCCCCTGAGGGCCCGCCGGAAAAGTGATGCAGTCCCACTGGAACGCGCTGTACTTCTTGATCTTATAGGGATAGGTCTTGTATGTGCGGTACTCCGCAAAAGACAGCGGCATAAAGGCTACGCGGCCGCCGTCGAAGTCCTCCTGGGTCACTTTCTGCCCCTGGTTCAAATCGCTTAGCTCATTGGCGTAGCGGACCGCCTGGGCCGCCTGCTCCGAGTGAATGTAGCACTGGGTCCCGTTTTCATCAAACAGCCGCCCCCCGTTGGAATAGGCCGCCTCCACCCATCCGTAATTATAAACGCCAAACTGATCCACTCTGCCGTCCCCGTCCGTATCCTTGGTTATCCTTTTGCAAATGCGCATCAGTTGTTCCCAGTCCCAGTCGTTTTCCGGCACGCCGAAGCCCTCCTGATTCAACAGCGTCTTATTGACGAACATCAGCGTGGGCACCGTCTCATAGGGCAGTGCGTACTGACGGTCGTTTCGCCTGCCGGAAGCCAGCGCCGTCTGGAAAAAAGCGTCCTCGTCAAAATCCGCGTCCTGCCCCATCCAGGAATCCAGATTGGCCAGCGCCCCCAGGGATGCCAGCTTTGCAAAATCTTTGGACAGGGCCATAAAAACGTCCGGCGTCTCGCCGTTTAAAATTTTCCTGGCCAGCCATTCGGAATAATCCTCTTTGGGAATGCCGCTGTAATAATGGATGCGCACGCCCGGATGGGCTTTTTCAAATTTTTCGATGGCTTTGTCGATGATCACGCAACTGTCCGCGTTGGCCACGCCCCAGTTGCTCCCGGCGAACATGCCGAACTCCAGAACCGTGTCGCCGCCCCTGCTGCCCAAAATGACCGCCAGCAAAAGCCACGCCGCCAATGCCACGCACGCAGCCGCCTGCCATTTTCTACCGTTCACAACGCCCCTCCTTTAAATGTTGTCCAGCCGGTTCCCCGCGCGGCTCTGCACCGCCCAGATGGCCAGCTGCGTCCGGTCCCGCAAATCCAGTTTGTTCAAAATGGCGCTTAAATAATTGCGCACCGTTCCGTCGGAGAGGCTCAGCGCGTCCGCAATCTCCCGGTTGGACGCCCCCCGCTCCACCTGGCCGATAATCTTCCACTCCGTCTTGGTCAGCGTCTCCACCTGCTTGTCGCTGATGGGAATGGAGTAGTCCGCTTTCGCCATCTGGGAAAAAAACTTCAGCGCTTTTGCGGCAATGTCCGGGTTTAACATGGCCCGGCCGCTGTGGACCGTCTCGATGGCCTCCACCAGCCCGTCCATGGACACGCCTTTTAACAGATAGCCGCTGGCGCCGTATTTCAGCGCATTGTACACATACTCGTCGTCGTCGAACGTGGTCAGAATAATAATCTTAATATCCGGGCGCAAATCCTTGATAATTTTCGTGCACTGCACCCCGTCCATTTTCGGCATGCGGATATCCATTAGGATCACGTCCGGCTTTTCCCGGCGCACGCTCTGCACCACTTCCTGTCCGTTTGCCACCGCCTCTGTAACCTGCAGGTTCTTTCTGCTGTCCAAAACTATTTGCAGACTCTGACGAATCAATTCCTGATCGTCCGCGATCAATACTTTAATCATATTCTTCTCCCCATCTGATTGGAATGGTGGCGTCCACCAGAAAACCATGGCTGCCATCAAACGCCACTGTGCCGTTTAAAAGGGCAATCCGTTCCCGGATGTGCTCCGTGCCGAATCCCGGCTGGATTTTCGCGCAGCCAATCCCGTTGTCCTGAATGGTCAGCCGCACGTCCCCGTCCTTTCGCCACATCCGAATGTCCACGCGGGTGGCTTTTCCGTGGCGCATGGCGTTTGTAAGGCTCTCCTGAATCACCCGGTAAATGGCATTTTCCTCGTCCTCGCAGAACCGAAGCGGCTGCGCCTGGCAGTCGAAAAAAACTTTCGTGTCCGTCAGGGCGTTGTTGTCCTCCACCAGCTTTCGGATCGCCGACTCCAGGCTGAGCCGCTCCAGCGCGTCCGGGCGCAGCCGGCTCACCGACCGGCGGACCTCCTGAATTCCCTCCCGGGTCACCCCAGAAATGACCTCCAGCTGGCCTTTGGTCTTGTCCGGCGCAATGTCTATGGTGGCGATGCACGCGTCAATCCCGGCGGAAATCCCCGTCAGCGTATGCCCCAGCGTATCATGGATTTCCCGCGCCAGCCGATTCCGCTCTTTAGTCTGTCCCATTTTCTCCTTCATAGCCGCATATTTCTGAAGCTTTTCATTCGCCCGCTGCAGCTCTTCATACAACTCATTGACCTGCTGGATGGTTCCCCGCTGTTCCTGGATCACAAATGCGCAGAAAATAATAAAAAGAACCATATTCAGAGACGTGAGCACGTTGTAGATTCCCAAAATATAGGACTGCCGGCCCAAGTCGTAGCAGGCAATGTAATCCTGAATGTCATACAGAGAATAATTCACGGAAGCCAGCCCGTAATCCGTTCCCACAAAGCTGAGCACGCCCAGAAGCATAAACAAAAACTGCCCGGAACTTTTTTTCGTGTAAAAAATCACATTGGCAAACACCCACAGCAAAATGCCGTTGTAATTAAAATTCAGCAGATACACAATCCCGATGCTCACTGCAAAATCAAAAAACAGCGATCCCGCTTCCAGCCTGCCATCCTTGAAATGAACAACGTCCCGCATGACAAACGACAGACTTAAGGCCGCCATCAAAAGCGCGCACGCCGCGAAAATCGCCCCCGGCCTCCAGGGAATCGCCTCCACCCCGTCTATAAAATCCCTGGCCGTGTAGGATTCCCGGATGTTGTTGGTGGTCGCCAGAATAAAACCCGTCACCGCCATCACCGTGACCCAGTTCAGAAAAAGCATCAAATATTTTACCAGGGAAATCTCAATCCTTTTTGCTTTCATAATCACTGCCACCCGTCCACATCAAATTCATCCAGGTTATCTCTGGTAATCAGAGTCACTTCCACTGTGATGTTCTTCTTAACCTTCTTCCCAGCCAGATAATCATAGGCCGCCTGGGCGCTGATCCGTCCCATGCGGATAGGCCGCTGGGCGCTGGTTCCTTCCATATATCCCTGCTGAATCATGGCTTTGCTGTCCGGGGAGCCATCGATGCCGTAAATCATCACCCGATCTTCCACATGGCGCATCTGCAGCGCAGCCAGCGCCCCCAGCGCCGTGGGATCGTTGCCGCCCAGCACCACGTCGAACTCCAGGTCGGTGTCCAGAATCTGCTTCATTACCTCCATGGCCACTTCCAGCTCTGAAGTGGTAGACTTCTCCTCCACCACCTGGTAGGCGGAATGCCCCTCGATGGTGTCCAGAAATCCCTGCACCCGCTGGATTGTGGAGCGGATATTATAGTGGTTCATAATCACGATCCGGGCCGAATCCCGCTTGGCCATCATGTCCCGGGCGCACTGCACGCCCGCCTGGTAATTATCCGACTGAATGGACGTGGCCACATACTGAGGCTCTTTCACATCCGTATCCACGTTGAACAACGGAACCCGCGCCGCCTGACACGCTTTCAGCGCCGGCGTGATCTCCTCCCAGTCCACCGGATTGACAAAGATCCCGGCCACGCCCTCGTCCAGCATCTCCTGAATCTGGGCGTTCTGCCGCTTCTGATCCTGGGCCGGATCACGGGTAATCAGAATATCCCCATTGGACTCCACCACCTCCCGGATGCTCTCATTGAGCGCGGTAAAATACGGGTTATTCATGGTCATGTAAGTGGCGCCGAATTTTAGCGGCTTATGGCTGTCGGCCCCCTCGGTGCGGCGCTTTGTTCCATAAAACGCCCCGCCGCTTATGGCCGCCGCCAATGCCAGAACGAAAATCCATATAAACAATCTTTTCTTCTGTCCCATGCCCCCACGCCTCCGTTTCCTGCCTTATAGAGAGGATTGCAAAACGCCCTTTGCAGTCCTTCGCGTTTTGGCAAAACAGCTTCGAAATTAACTTAATAAAAATTATAGCACAGCCCGTCGGCGCTAGCAACTTCCATTCCACCGCAGCGGCATAGGATTGCACGGCGCCCGTTGTTTTTTTTCCCGACTGCATGTATAATAAAGACAGCAAATACAAAATCAGGGGAGGGTCTGGATGGAAGAAAATAATGACAAAATACGCTCGAACTGGGAAGACATCGGCTTAGATAACGATTTCCTTTTTGGAAAAGTCATGCAGGACCCGGACCTATGCAAAGAGATGCTCCAACGGACGCTACCAGATCTAGCGATTGAACGAATTGAATATGTGGAGCCGCAAAAAAGCATCGACCCGGATGCGGACGCCAAAGGCATCCGTCTGGATATCTATGTGCGCGGGGCCGATGGAGCCGCATATGTAGTCGAAATGCAGGCAGTCAATACAAAAGAGCTGCCCAAACGAAGCCGGTATTACCGGAGCATCACAGATTTGCAGCTGTTGGACAAAGGCATACATTATAAAAAATTAAGCCGAATCTATATCATTTTCATCTGTTTATTTGACTTATACGAAAAAGGACGGCATATCTACACGTTTCAGGAAACCTGCCAGGAAGACAAAGACATCCTCATGGGCGACGGAGCCGTTACGATATTCTTGAATGCCAATGGCACTATGAATGACGTCAGCGACGAACTAAAAGCATTCCTAGATTATGTTGCTGGGAAAGAGCCGATGGACGATCCCTACATTGCCAAACTGGATAAAGCAGTAAAAAAAGCAAAAATGAACCGAAAATGGAGGCGGGAATATATGACTCTGTATATGCGCGATCTGGAAAACATCGAAATTGGAAAAGAAGAAGGTCGAAAAGAAGGCCGGCAGGAGGGCCGCCGAGAGGGCCGGCAGGAGGGCCGACAGGAAGAGCGGGAAGACGGCGTTAAAATTTTGATAGAAACCTGTCAGGAATTTGGGGAAGACGAACGGCAAACCATCTCCCGGATACAGACGAAATACGCCGTTTCCAGTGAAGAAGCCCAAAGATACGTCGCAAAATATTGGAAAAAATAACGGCCGCGCCCCCAAAACCGCCATGCCGCCGCACAACAGGATTGACACCGCCCACATCCAATGTTACTATGAAAAAAAGGAGGTACATAAGCATGACAAAAGTAGAAATTATGCCGGGAATCTGCGGCCTCACCGCCATTGTGACCGCAGAATCGGAAGACGGAATGGACGTAACGGTGAAAGTGGAGTCCAAATGTAAAGACGTGACGAAAATGATGGAGGAAGTCGGCGAAGACCTGGACGCCATGGAGATTTTATTCCATAAACCGGGCGAAGGGCCGCTGTACGAAGCCGCCTCCAAATACTGCCCCCACGCGGCCTGTCCCGTCACATCGGGCATCTTAAAATGCATCGAAGCCGAATGCCATATGGCGCTCCCCAAGGACGTATCCATTAAATTCCTGTAGACTCTCGCAAAATCACAGAGACAATAAAGGGGAACAATATGGAAATACCGGAATTACTGGATGACCTGCGCAAAAAAGCGGCCCAGGACCCCGAACTGAAAAAAGCCCTTTTGGCCACCCGCAAAGACAGCGACCCGTTCGGCTCCTTTTGCCGCACATGCCGCGCATTTGGCTACCCGATCTATGAGATGGAGCTGATTTGCGCCGGCGAAGAATTTTACGCAGCCATGAAACGCAGCACAAACGGCGGAGGCGAGAACTCCCCGATGCTGGAAGGCGAAGACGACTTCTACGAGATGTTCTTTGCCAGCCTGGAAAGTAACGGGTATGGAAATGCAATATAGGAAAGACAAAAAAGGAAACCGGCTGTCCATCCTTGGCTACGGCTGCATGCGCTTTACGCGGCAGGGGCTGGGCATCGATCTTAATAAAGCCCAGGCGGAGCTTGTGGCCGCCATCAACGGCGGGGTAAACTACCTGGACACCGCCTACATCTATCCGGGCAGCGAAGCGGCCGTAGGGGAAATCCTGCGGCGCGCCCGGCTCCGCGACAAAGTTTTCCTGGCCACCAAGCTGCCCCACTACATGATCAAATCCATGGACGGCATCGAGAAGACCTTCCAGGAACAGCTCCGCCGCCTGCAGACCGACCACATCGACTACTACCTGATGCACATGCTCACGGACACAGCCACCTGGGAAAAATTAAAAAAGCTGGGCATTGAGCGCTGGATCGCGGAAAAACTCTCCAGTGGCCAGATCCGAAACATCGGCTTTTCCTACCACGGCAACTCTCAGACATTCAAGGAACTGGTAGACGCCTATGACTGGGATTTCTGCCAGATCCAGTACAATTACATGGACGAGACTTCCCAGGCGGGCGTAAGCGGCCTGAAATACGCCAGCGCCAAGGGCCTGGCGGTCATCATCATGGAACCGCTGCGGGGCGGCCGCCTGGTGGACCTGCTGCCCAAATCCGCCAAAGAGCTTTTTCAAAACGACCCGGAAAACCGCCAGCCGGCCCAACTGGCCTTCAAATGGCTGTACGACCAGCCGGAAGTCACCTGCGTCCTCTCCGGCATGAACTCCCTGGAGATGGTCCGGCAAAACTTAAAAACCGCGTCCGAATCGCCGCCCGGCTGCATGACCGACTCCGACCGGCAGCTTTTGCATCTGGTAAAAAAAGAAATCCAAAAAACCGTAAAGGTGGGCTGCACCGGCTGCGGCTACTGTATGCCCTGCCCCCAAGGCGTGGACATACCCGGCGCTTTTCGCTGCTACAACGCTCTGTACGCGGAAGACAAAAAAGCCGGCCGAAGCGATTACCAACGCTGCACCATTTTCCGCCAGAATCCCAGCAGCGCCTCCCAGTGCGTCCAGTGCGGAAAATGTGAACGCCACTGCCCCCAGCACATTGAAATCCGACAGGAGCTTCAAAAAGCCGCCGGGGAACTGGAGACATTTTCCTACAAATTCCTGAAATGGGCGGTGCGCATCCTGAGATTATATTAACCACACTTTTACAGGAGAAAACTATGAAATTCGCATTCATCATCATGGGGCCCTTTGCCCCGCAAAAAGACCGCGCCAGCATCCGAAGCGGCCAGGCGCAGCTCATTGGCGTATCCAACATAGAAGAAGCCCGCTCTGTCGCCAAAGAGCTCCTGACCCAGAGCGTAGACTGCATCGAACTGTGCGGCGCCTTCGGCCCGGAAGGGGCGAAAGAAATCATAGACGCCACAGAAAATAAAATCCCCGTGGGCTATGTGACCCACCTTTCCTGTCAGGATTCGCTTTTTGAAAAAGTTTTTGGCGCCCATCAATAACACGCGCTTTTGTGGTTTCATCCCTTTTGCCGAAAAAAAATTTGTGCTATAATCATTTCGTACACAAAACCAAAAGGGAAGGATCAACATGGAAACTTATATCGTATTTAAAGATTTGGCCGTTATTATCGTGGCGGCAAAGCTGCTGGGCATCCTGGCCCGGAAATGCAAAGCTCCCCAGGTGGTGGGCGAAATCATCGCCGGACTTTTGATTGGACCCAGCGTGCTGGGACTGGTGCAGCAGTCGGATTTTCTGGTGCAAATCGCGGAAGTGGGCGTAGTGCTTCTGATGTTCTCCGCCGGTCTGGAGACAGACCTGAAAGAGCTGCTGAAAACCGGGCCCATCGCCTTTCTCATCGCCTGCGCGGGCGTTCTGACGCCGCTCATTGGCGGCACGCTTTTGTACATGGGCTTTTACGGCGCGGCGCCATGGGGCTCCAATGATTTTTACAAAGCGGTCTTCATCGGCGTGATCATGACGGCCACCAGCGTCAGCATCACCGTGGAATCCCTAAAGGAAATGGGGAAATTAAAGGGCAAAGTGGGCACAACGCTCTTAAGCGCCGCCATCATCGACGATGTGATCGGCATCATTGTGCTGACCTTCGTCATCGGCTTCAAAAACCCCGATTCCCATCCGGGGCAGGTGGTTTTGTCCACGCTTCTCTTTTTTGTGGCGGCGTTTGTCGTGGGTTCCGTGGTTTACCGGGCGTTTAAGAAGCTGGACGAACGCTACCCCCACACCCACCGGATTTCCATCCTGGGCTTGGCTATATGCTTTTTCTTCGCCTACGCGGCGGAGCAGTTCTTCGGGATCGCGGATATCACCGGCGCGTACGTGGCGGGCGTGGTGCTCTGCTCCCTCCAGGATTCCAATTACATAGAGAAAAAAATCGGCATCAGCTCCTATCTGATTTTCGGGCCCATCTTTTTCGCCAGCATCGGCTTTAAGACCAGCGTGGATCACCTAAACGGTGAAATCCTGCTGTTTTCCGCGGGCTTCGTGCTGGTGGCGCTGATCACAAAAATCATCGGCTGCGGCCTGATGGCCAAAATCTGCCGCTTTTCTTTCCCCGACAGCCTGAAAATCGGCGTGGGCATGATGACCCGGGGCGAGGTGGCCCTGATTGTGGCGCAAAAAGGACTGTCCGTGGAACTTTTGACGCCGGAATATTTCACCGCCGTGATTCTGCTGATTATCGTTTCCAGCGTCTCCACGCCGATTTTCCTGAAAATGCTGTACGCCCGGGACGCTCAGCGCTCGCAGCAGACCTGAAAGATGTAGAATTTCAGGTAATAGGAGGCGTCCGCCGCCCACAGAATGGGATGGTCGCTGGCCTGGGTGCGAAATTCCACCTGACGCAGCCGCCGGTGGGCGCTCCGGGCCGCCTCGTGGATGGTCTTGGCGAACAGTTCTGGGTCCATGAAATGGGAACAGGAGCAGGTGGCCAAAAAACCGCCGTCTTTGACCAGCTTCATGCCCCGCAGGTTGATTTCCCGGTAGCCTTTTACCGCGTTTCGGACGGAATTGCGGGATTTGGTGAAGGCGGGCGGGTCCAGAATCACCACGTCGTAAGTTTCCCCCCGCTTTTCCAGCTCCGGCAGCAGCTCGAACACGTCCGCGCACTGGAAATCCACCCGGTCTTCCACGCCGTTTAGACGGGCGTTTTCCTGCGCCTGGCGGATGCCCAGCTCCGAGGCGTCCACCCCCAGAACGCTCTTGGCGCCTGCCACGGCAGCGTTCAGGGCAAAAGAACCGGTATGGGTAAAGCAGTCCAGCACTTTTTTATCCCTGCAAAGCCGCTGCACCGCCCGGCGGTTGTATTTCTGGTCCAGGAAAAATCCCGTCTTCTGGCCGTTTTCCACGTCCACCAGATAACGCACGCCGTTTTCTTCTATCTCCACCTTCGTGTCGAAAGGTTCCCCGATAAAACCCTTGACCCGCTCCATGCCCTCCTGGAGGCGGACCTTCGCGTCACTTCGCTCGTAGATCCCACGAATCTGAATGCCGTCCTGAGCCAAAACTTTTTTCACAAGGGCAAGGATGGCCGGCTTTAGGCGGTCGATGCCAAGAGCCAGGGATTCCGCCACGAGCACGTCGGAAAATTTATCCACCACAAGGCCCGGCAGGAAATCCGCCTCCCCGAAGATGAGTCGGCAGCAGCCGACATCGCCGGTGGCCTTCCGGTACTCCCACGCGTCCTGCACGCGCTTTTCCAGAAACGCCTCGTCGATGGCCTGGCCTTTTTTGCGGGTCATCAGCCGCACCCGGATTTTGGATTGTATGTTGATAAATCCATATCCCATAAAATAGCCGTCAAAATCCTCCACCGTCACCAGATCTCCGTTCTTAAAATCCCCTTTGACGGAGGCAATCTCATTGTCGTAAATCCACATGCCGCCCGCCTTCACGGTGCGGCCTTCGCCTTTTTTCAGTGTAACAACCGTTGGATACATCGCGTCCCTTTCTTTTTCTCAAAATGTTTCCCGGTGGATTTTTTCCAGGGGAAGCTCCGACAGTTCCCGCCGGGCCGGGCGCTCTTTTGGGATTCC
This sequence comes from uncultured Lachnospiraceae bacterium, assembly GCA_948444865.1. GTDB lineage: Bacteria > Bacillota > Clostridia > Lachnospirales > Lachnospiraceae > MGBC164599. The sequence goes on along the minus strand of CAOJVE010000008.1, from coordinate 16,332 downwards.
CAGGGAAAGTATGGCCTCCAGCGCGAAATTCTCCGGGAATCTCAGCAACCCCCGCAGGTAATCTTCCGTGGCGACTCCGTTCGGCGTCTCGCGCAGCCGCCCCTGAATCCAGCAGCTTCCCACCCCCAGGCTGTCCGCCATCAGGTGCATGTTGGCCATGACGATGGAGCAGTCCTCAATCCACACGTCAGAAACAGACGTATCGGCCACCACCGCTACCGCCGCGTCCGCCTCCGCCAGCATCTGGGCGGAACCCGCCCGGCACTGCGCCATTTTCTTTAGCATGTCTTTATCCCGGACGACAATCAGCTCCCAGGGGCGGCGGCTCCGGCTGGACGCGGATAAAAGCCCCGCCTGCAGGATTTTCTCCAGATTTTCCTCCGAAACAGACTCCCCCGTGTACTTGCGCACGCTGCGCCGGTTCTGCATAATTTCAAGTAATTCCATTTTTCCATCCTTTCCTTCCATTTCGATAGCCGCGAACATTCCGGAGTTTGAGCAAAACAGATAAAAAAGCGCGAATTAAAAACGATTTTGAGCGCCGTTTTATCTGTTTTGCCCAAACTCCATATATAACGACTATTTTATCATACCATAGTCCGCCATTTCTTCAAGAAAAAAATCCTTGCTTTTGCCGCGCTTTTGTGCAAAGATGAAGGCATAAAACGTGTGTGGAAATTCATCCACGCCGCACGCACGCCCCACACAAAGCAATTTCCAAACACTCTAGCATTGAATTTGTCAGACAGGAGAATATCTATGAATCAGATTCCCATCCGATCCACGGGACCGCTGGATCGTCAGAGCGTCTTATCTATCAATCAGCTCCGCGTCCAGGGCCCCAAAACATCACAGAATATCCAGACCATCAACGAGGGCTCCGCCCGCCGCCCGCCAACGCCGGCCTCTGACCCGCGCCGTACGCCAGTTCCGGCATCTGCGCCGGCTCCGGCCTCCGCTCCGCCTCCGGCGCCGTCCGCGCCCCAAAAGCCTGCGCCGCCGCTTCTTCACCCTGTCCAAAAGGGCCAGAAAGTTCTTCTTTCCTCTGCCGGCGGCCCTGCACGCGTCAAAGCCTGTCTGGGCTGGAATGCCTTAAACGCCGCCTGCGACGTGGACGTGTCCGCCTTCCTGTTGAACGCGTCCGGTAAAGTCCTCGGCGACGACTGGTTTGTTTTTTACGGGCAGCAGCGAAGCCCCGATGGCAGTACGGTCTTTTCCATGGAGCCGGGCGCGGACCGAGAGTCCATATCCGTTGATTTTGCCAGATTAAACAGTCAGGCATCTAAAATCGTCTTTGTCCTGACCATCCACGAAGCTTTAGAACGCCGCCTTAATTTCAGTATGCTGCGCGACGCGTACATCCGCATTCTGGACGCGTCTGACGACCGGGAACTGGCAAGCTTCCAGATGGACGAATATTACGCAAACGTAACTTCCATGATGATCGGGGAAATCTACCGGCACAACGGCGACTGGAAATTCAACGCCATCGGAAACGGCGTGGCAAAAGACCTGGCCGGCCTGTGCGGACTGTACGGAGTCCAGGTTGTATAAATTTAGGAGGAAAAATATGCTAAAATTTGAAACCATCAACGAACTGACCTTAAAAGTCACTTGCTCCGGGAACGATGTCCTTTTTGCCAAGGCGGGCGCTTTCATCGCCGGCGAAAGCGCCGGGGGCAAAAATTATTCTTTTGATAAAGTGCTTTTCGGCCCCCAAAACAGTCTGGGCCAGGCGATTTTAGGCTCGCTGGTCCGGCGCGTCACCGGGGAAAACCTTCCTCTGATGAAAGTGCTTTTAAACGGGGATTCCGTTACATACTACGCCAATTACGGGCAGCATGTGGTCATCTATCACTTAAGCCCCGGCGAAACCGTGTCCGTGGAGTCGGAAAATATTCTGGCGTTCACCCAGGACTGCGAGTACACGGTCCGCTTTATCGGCGTGGGCGTGCTGTCCCAAAAAGGGCTGGCCACCTCCACGCTGACCGCCCGCGGCTCCAATGCCTATGTGGCCGTGCTGGCCGACGGAAACCCCATCGTTCTCAGCAACGTTTCTTCCCGCGCCACCCTCTCCGTGGACCCGGACGCGGTGATCTGCTGGATGGGAAACGGCCCCTGCGACCCCAGGGTCACCGCGGACGTATCCTGGAAAACCCTGATCGGCCAGGCTTCCGGGGAATCCTATCAGTTTGAATGGAACGGCAGTCAGCCGGTGACCGTGGTGATGCAGCCTTCGGAGCGAAGAGGCGGCATCCGCGTGGGCATCGACTGACCATATCCCAGGCGCGTGTTTGAAAATCCATCCACGCAATCCGTGGCTTTCGGCGTATTTTCAAACGCGCCCTGACCACAAAACGGAAAGCCTTCCGGGGCTTTCCGCTTTCGTTTCTTCTACATTTTATCAATGCTTTTTTCCAGAACTCTCACATTCTCTTTGCCGAATTTCTCATATATCTCTTCCATATTCAGCGCGTCAATGGATACCCTCTGGCCGGGCGGAAGCTTTTTCATGGCGCGCTCTTTTTTCAGATACACCACCACCGCGTCCTTCCCACCAAAGTCCCGCAACTGTCCGGACAGCTCTTCCTCTTTTTCCATATACTCTTCCATAGAGGTGAACTGTATCCACAATTCCCGGGGAATGTCTGTGAATAAATAGATCTTCTCACAGATTAATTTGCTGGCTTTGTCGTCTTCCGCCGCCACTCTTCCCCGGACGAACACTTTGTTTTCCTCTTCCAGCGCGTCTGCGTTGCGCTCGTAATCCCTGGGGAACACGATCACTTCCACCGTGCCAATCAGGTCCTCGATAGTCAGAAAAGCCATTACCTGATTGTGTTTGGTGTATTTGATGGTCTTGTTGGTAATCATGCCGCCAATAATCGCTTTGGACCCGTCGGCCAGATGGGCGAGCCCGGTGTCCTCATCCGGCAGAAAATCCGTGGTCTTGGCAGTGGCGTTGCGGGCCAGCAGGTCGGTGTACTGCTCCAGGGGATGGCCGCTGATGTAGATGCCCAGCACCTCTTTTTCGTATGCCAGGATGGTTTCCTTCTCATATTCCTCCACCGGGGGCAGCTGAATCACATAGTCTTTCTTCTCCTCTTCTCCCACAATGTCCAGCAGGGACATCTGCCCGGCCATGGAGTTTTTCTTCTCCTGCTGCACGCTGTCCATAACCCGCTGGTATACCATCAGCTTCTGCCGCCGGTTTCCTTCCAGGCAGTCCAGCGCCCCAGCTTTCGTCAGATTTTCCACCACCCGCTTGTTGACTTCCTTGCCGGACATGCGGGAGACGAAGCCGTTTAATGTGTCATACAGACCGCCCTGCTCCCGCTCTTTTACAATATCGTCAATCACGGATTTTCCCACGCTTTTAATGGCGGACAGGCCGTAGCGGATGCCTGCGCCATCCACGGAGAAACGGCTGTCGCCGCAGTTGATGTCCGGCGGCAAAATGTCGATGCCGATCTGCCGGCAGTGCAGGATGTACTCCGAAACCTTGGTTGGAAAATCAATCACGGAGGTCATCAGCGCCGCCATAAACTGCAGCGGATGGTAGTATTTCAGATAGGCCGTCTGGTAGGCCACCACCGCGTAGGCCGCCGCATGGGATTTGTTAAAGGCGTATTTGGCGAAATCAATCATTTCATCGTAGATTTTGTGGGCCGTCTTCTCGTCGATGCCATTCTTGATGCAGCCAGGAATGCCTTCCTCTTCATTTCCGTAGACGAAGCTTTTCCGCTCCTTTTCCATGACGGCCGCCTTTTTCTTGGACATGGCGCGTCTTAGAATGTCGCTACGCCCCAAGGTATAGCCGCCCAGCTCCCGCACAATCTGCATAACCTGCTCCTGGTAGACGATGCAGCCGTAGGTAGCTTCCAAGATGGGCTTTAGCTGCGGGCAGTCGTAGGTGACCATGGAGGCGTTTTTCTTTCCCCGGATGTACTGGGGGATGAAGTCCATGGGACCGGGGCGGTAGAGGGCCACGCCGGCGATGATGTCTTCCAGGCTCTGGGGCTTTAGCTCCTTCATGAAGTTTTTCATGCCCGCGCTTTCTAACTGGAACACGCCCTCGGTCTTCCCGGCGCCGATGGATGCCAGCACGTCCGGGTCGTTATAGTCAACGGCATCCATATTTAAGGAAAGGCCTTTGTCCTTTTCCACCTGGCGCACCGTGTCCTGAATCACCGTCAGGGTGCGCAGCCCCAGGAAATCCATTTTCAGAAGGCCCAGCTCTTCCAGGGTGGTCATGGTGAACTGGGTGGTGATGGAGCCGTCGGACGCACGGGAAAGCGGCACGTACTCATCCACTTCCTTCTGGGTGATGACCACACCCGCCGCGTGCATGGACGTATGGCGGGGCAGACCTTCCAGCCGCTTGGCCATATCCACCAGATGGTGAATCTCTGGGTCGTCCTGGTAAACCTTCGCGAACTCGGGATTGCGCTTCAGCGCCTGCTCGATGGTCAGGGGCTTATTCTGCTCCACGGGAATCATCTTGGCCACCGCGTCCACCTGGGAGTAGGGCATGCCCAGCACCCGGCCCACGTCCCGGAGCACATTGCGGGCCGCCATGGTTCCGAAGGTGACAATCTGCACCACCCGGTCCTTGCCGTATTTTTCCACCACGTAGTCAATGACTTCCTGGCGCCGCTCGAAGCAGAAGTCAATGTCGATATCCGGCATAGACACCCGCTCCGGGTTTAGGAAACGCTCGAACAGCAGACTGTATTTGATGGGATCCAGCCTCGTGATGCCAAGGGTATAGGACACCAGGCTTCCCGCCGCCGAGCCTCTCCCCGGCCCCACCGAGATGCCGTGGTCCCGGGCGTACCGGATGAAATCCCACACAATCAGAAAATAATCCACAAACCCCATATTAGAAATGGTGTCCAGCTCGTAGGAAAGACGCTCTTCCAATTCCTCTGTCACCGGATTGTAAAGCCGCGCCAACCCTTCCCGACACAATTTATTCAGATATTCCCAGGATGTGTACTCTTTAGGCACATCGAATTTAGGCAGCTTGGTCATGCCAAATTCAATCTCCACGTTGCAGCGCATGGCGATCTTGTGGGTATTTTCCAGGGCTTTTGGCGCATAGGGGAAAAGCTCGGCCATCTCCTCCTGGGATTTCACGTAATACTGCCCCCCCTCGTAGCGCATCCGGTCCTCGTCCTCCAGCTTCTTGGCAGTCTGGATGCAAAGCAGGATGTCGTGGGCCGCAGCGTCCTCGGCATAAGTGTAATGCACGTCATTGGTGGCCACCAGCTCAATGCCCGTCTCCTGGCTCATCCGCATAAGCTGCTGGTTCACCAGCTGCTGCTCGGCAATCCCATGGTCCTGCAGCTCCAGGAAATAATTGCCTTTTCCGAAAATCTCCTGGTGGCGCAGCGCCGCCGCCTTGGCCTCTTCATACATCCCCCGGGTCAGATAGCGGGGAACTTCCCCGGCCAGACAGGCGCTTAGGGCAATCAGCCCCTCGTGGTATTTCTCCAGAAGCTCCATGTCCACCCGGGGCTTGTAATAAAACCCTTCCACAAATCCCCGGGAAACCACTTTCATCAGATTGCCGTAGCCTACGTTATTTTCCGCCAAGAGTACCAGATGATAGTACCGGTCTTCCTGATTTCCCGCTTCCCGATCAAACCGGGAGCCGGGAGCCACATACACCTCGCACCCCAAAATAGGCCGAATCCCCGCCGCTTTGGCCGCCTTGTAGAAATCAATGCACCCGTACATGGCGCCGTGGTCCGTGATGGCCGCGCTGTCCATCCCCAGCTCTTTTACCCTGGAGACATACTCTTCAATCTTGTTGGAGCCGTCCAGAAGACTGTACTCTGTATGCACATGCAGATGTGTAAAATCCATGGCCATCCCCCGCTTACGAATCCTGTTTTATAGAAATCTTTCCTGGCTGCTGTGTGACTTTTCCCTCTTTCATCAGATGTCCCACCGCCCGCTTAAAGGCTGCTTTGCTTAAGCCCAGTCTGGCCTTAATCTGCGCCGGGTCTGACTTGTCATCCAGCGGAAGCGACCCGCCGGAGCTCTCCATCACCCGGAAAATCTTCTCTGCGTCTTCTGAAAGCTGCTGGGGCGCCTTCTTTCTGGCGCTCACGTTCAGCTTGCCGTCCTCTTTTACCCGCGTCACCCGCAGATCCAGAATGTCGTTAATCCGATAATTCCCCTGGGCCTCGCTCTTGGGAATCAGCGCCGAATACTTATCGTCCACCGCCACGAAGACTCCAAAATTCTTGCTGGTCTCGTAAATCCGGCCTTTGACCATATCGCCCGCCTTATAGGGCGACTGGGTTTCCAGATAGTGATAGACCTTCATGGTGGCGCACAGCCGGTGGCTCTTGTCCTCATAAAGCGCCACCAGGCATTTGTCGCCTTTTTCCACCTGCGCAGTCTGTTCCCGAAACGGAAGCAGCAGATCTTTTTCCAGGCCCCAGTTTAAAAAAGCCCCGATTCTGCCCGTGTCTGCCACCTCCAGGACCGCCGTCTGGCCAAACTCGATCAGCGGTTCGTGCACCGTGGCGATGAGCCTGTCCATGGAGTCCCGGTAAATAAAAGCCGTAATCTCGTCGCCCTCCTGCACGCCTTCGGGAACCTGCCTGCCGGGAAGAAGCACCTTCTCCTGCGCGGCCGCCTCCATGCTCTCGGCTAAATAAACCCCAAAATCAACCTTCTGCGCCACTATTAATTTTTGTTTCTTTCCTAATAAAATCATAAAATCTCCTCCCATGCGATTTCACCTTATTTTGCAATCGCTAAACTGCTTTCAAATACGAACCTGGTCAAAATAAAACCTTTCGCAAACGCCCGGATTTTACCCTATCGGTGATTCCAACGGAATTTCCTATAAGATAAAAAAACCTGCTGCAAACTGCAACAGGCTTTGTTAGCTGGGCTACAAGGATTCGAACCTTGAAATGACGGAGTCAGAGTCCGTTGCCTTACCATTTGGCGATAGCCCAATTTCTCAACAAAATGAATTATATATTACTTCCCAAAATAATGCAAGTGTTTTTTTTATTTTTTTTCAAAAAATTTATGTTATGTTTTTCAGCCAGCCATATTTCCGGTAATGCCTGTACACCGCCGGAAGCTTGACGATCTCGTCCAGATTCAGCGCAAAATAGACCGCCAACACCGGAAGCTTAAAAACAAACGCGCACAGACATCCCAGCGGAATGGTCACGCACCACAATGTGACCGCGTCGCAGCGCAGGCCGAACCGGGAATCCCCGCCCGCCGGGAAAATCCCTCCTATGGTCATGCTGTTGACGGACTTGCCCGCCAGGTAATACGCGCTCATAAACAGCATGCCCCACAGATAGCTCCTCGCCGTCGGCGTCATAGGAACCAGCCCCGCGATTGCCAAAGAAAGCGCCAGCAAGAATAACCCGGACAAAACGCCGCCCACAATCGACAGCTTCGCCAGCGCCGCTCCACAAATTTCCAGCCTTGGAAGCCCCAAAAGCCCGAAAATAATCGCGGACGCGGCGAACACCGCCGCGACGAGGCAGGAAACCCGCAAAACCAGATGAAAGACTTCCGCTTTGCTTTCCATTTGACATTAGCACGTTTTTTGTAGAAAATTCTTCAAAATAATGTACGTTTATATAACAATCTTCTTTTTGTGAGGAATAAAAAAACCTTTTTTAAGAAATATCCGCGCGACGCCACAGCAGCATGTTATCCCGGAACTCCGCCGTCAGCCTGCCTCCGTCTTTCAGCCAGGAAAGGTACGAACGGACCGTGCTGCCCACCAGCGCATACTGCTCAAAGTTCATGGTCAGCCCATAGCCCCGGAATATTTCCTGCAGGATCTTCTCAAAGCAGATCGGCTCCCCACAGATGGATAAGATCCGTTCCCCGACGTCATGGACTTTTTCCCGGTTGCAGCGAACCAGCTCTGCTATGTCCGCGGTGGCCTGTGCGTGGGCAGGGATGAACATGGCCGCTTTCATTTTCTCCACCTTGTCCAGCGTTTCCAAATAGGCGGCCACGTCGTAAATAAAGGAAACGAAATATTTATCCAGCGTCTCCCGGCTGAAGAGGCAGTCCGCCAGAAACACTGTGTCGTCCGGCATGCGAAAGCCCACCATATCAAAGAAATGCCCCGGCAGCGGTATGATCTCCACCTCCCGCGGGAATCCTTCCTCCGCGAAATCCGTCACTTCGCTCTCCTTAGCCATCAGAAACTTGTGCCGCAGCTCCTTGCAGGGATATCCGCCGTAGAGAAACGAAGGCTCCAATACCGGGTATTTTGTGAAAGCCGCCTCAATGCCGCCGGAATAGACTTTGCATCCGGTCTGGCCCTGAAGATATTTATTGCCGCCGATGTGGTCCGCGTTGGAATGAGTGTTTAGGATCGCCGTCAAATGCCAGCCGTTCTTGTCCAAAATCTGCCGAACCTTGCGCCCCGCGTCTTTGTCGCTGCCGCTGTCCACCAGATAGACACGCTCCTTGTCCGCCACATAGACGCCGATTTTCGCCGGGCAGTCTATATAGTAGCATTTTTCGCTGACTTGCCTGAGTTCGTACATATTCCCCCCCCCTTAATCTTCACTGTAAAATATCACATTATAAGCCGCGCAGGTCTCGATTTCCTTTTTTACAGCTTTTCATAAGAAACGATTTCCCCGATGGGAACGCGGGCCTGGCCATGGCGTTCTGGGTCCGCCGCCTCCTTGTCGGGATATCCCACCGCCAGGATATTCACCGGTTCCAGCCCATCCGGCAGCTGGAACTCCTTACGGATCACGGCCGGGTCGAAATAGCAGATCCACACGGAGCCAAGGCCCAGTTCCGTCGCCTCCAGCATCATGTGATCGGTCAAAATGGACGCGTCGATGTCCGTGGTCTTTTTTCCATCATAAGGACGCACCCACGCTTTGTCGTGGTCCGTGCAGACAATAATCGCCAGCGGCGCGCCGTAAAGCTTCGCCCCTTTTCCGATCTTCGCAAGGCCCTCCTCGCTCTGGACAACCAGCAGGCGAACGGGCTGGCGGTTGGCCGCCGTGGGAGCCACATGGGCGGCCTCCAAAATCTTCTGGATCTTCTCTTCCTCCACTTTCCTGTCCGAATAGCTCCGCGCGGAATAACGCTTTTTCGCAATTTCGATAAAACTCATGGTAGTCAATCCTCCTTTTCTGTTATATACTGGAACTAGGAAACTGCGCTCAAAAAGATCGTTTCGCAATTTCCTATCCTGTACTTATTTTAACAAAATGCCGTCATTTCGCAAGAGGGCACTTTTGCGGTAGATACTTCCCAAAAAGGTAGCTATAAAAATCGGAGGCGCAATGAAATATTCAAAAGACCAGTTCGACTGCCCCGTGGAGGCCACGCTGTGGCTCATCGGCGGGAAATACAAGCCGCTCATCCTCTGGCATCTGATTGAAAAACCGCTGCACTACATGGAGCTGCAGCGCAAAATCCCAAAGGCGACCCCTAAAATGCTGTCCCAACAGCTGCGCGATCTGGAACGCTGCCGGATGATCCATCGGGAGGTCATTCCCCAAAAGCCGCCCCGGACCCTGTACTCGCTCACAGACCTTGGCCGCAGCATCGTCCCTGTGCTGGACGCTATGTGCAACTGGGGCGCGGAGTTCTTGGACGGAATGGAGGCGCGGACGCGCTGCCGCGCGAAGGGAACAGGAGGGAGAAAAAGTGATTAAAAGAGCGAAAAAAGAAGATTTGCAAAAAATCCTGTATTTACAATATCTCGCATACCAAACAGAGGCGAAACTTTTTCAAAATCCAAATATACCGCCTTTAAAACAAACTCTGCGGGAATTGGAAGATGAGTACGAAAAAGGCATTGTTTTAAAAGCGCTGGACGAAAATAGAACCATTATCGGTTCCGTAAGAGCGCACGAAAACAAGGGAACCGCCTATATCGGAAAATTAATGGTGCATCCTCAAATGCGGCGCCGTGGAATCGGCACAAAGCTTCTGCTTGAAATCGAAAAAAGATTTCCAGAGCGCCGATATGAACTGTTTACCAGCGCCAAAAGCAAAAACAACATCGCTCTCTACGAAAAATTAGGCTATCAAATATTCAATGAAAAACAGATTACAGACGAACTGCGGTTTATATTTTTAGAAAAAAACGAAAAGGAGCAAAACGCCATGAAAAAAACAATTCTATTTGTCATTTTACAGCAATACGCCGACTGGGAGGCGGCGTATCTTTCCTCCGCCCTCACTATGCTGGGCCAGGGGCAGTTTGACATAAAAACCGTATCTTTATCTCTGGAGCCCGTCCAATCCATCGGCGGCTTCCGCACGCTGCCCGACTGCGATCTGGCCTCTATTCCAGAGAATTACGAAGCCGTTTTTTTAATCGGCGGCCTGACCTGGCGGGAGGAAAACGCGCGGCAAGTCCAACATCTGGCGCAGGACTGTTTCCGCAAGGGAAAGGTACTGGGCGGCATCTGCGACGCCTGCGCTTTCCTGGGAAAAGCGGGGATCTTAAATGAAGTGAATCACACATGCAACGACCCAAATGACTTGAAGCAATGGGCCGGCGCCCAGTACACGGGCGTGGATAAATTCATCCCAAAACAGGCGGTCCGCGACAAAAACGTTATCACCGCCAACGGCACGGCCCCCCTGGAATTCGCAAGGGAAGCGCTGCTGGCTTTAAACGCCGCCAGCCGCGAGAAAATCGAGGAATGGTACAATTTTCACAAATTAGGATTCTATACCGCGCCCATGCCGTCCATGTAAACTCCTGTTTTACAACATAATTTTTTCCCACTCTGCGGCAGCGGAAAAAACAGACCCAGCGGCGGGCCAAAGACCGTGGAAGAAATGGACGCCATCGCCCGACAGACTGCAAAGGACACGCTGGGCGCGCTGTTAAACGAAAGGAAAAAATAATGGGATTTTGGATTTTTATGCTGTTTATGAACGCGCTCGTTCCCCTTACGATGATTGGCTTTGGAAAACTGTTTTTAAACAACGCGCCGGGAAAAATCAATCTGGGCTTCGGCTACCGCACCAGCATGTCCATGAAGAACAAAGACACCTGGGAGTTCGCCCACAGATACATCGGAAAACTCTGGCACGCCTGGGGAATCGCCCTGCTGTTTCTGTCCATTATTCCGCTGTTTTTTGTGATAGGAAAAGACGAAGATACGGTGGGAACGCTGGGGGGAATTATCTGCGCAGTGCAGATGGTTTTCCTGGCAGGCAGCATTTTTCCCACGGAAAAAGCCCTTCGGAAAACTTTCGACAAAAATGGAAATCGGAGAAAAACCATTGATTCTCAGAAGATATAAATCACCGGACTGCCCCCATCTGGCAAAGTTATTTTATGAGACTGTCCATACGGTAAACGCCAAAGATTATACCCCGGCGCAGCTTCATGCGTGGGCCGGCGGCCGCGTGGATCTGGCTCAATGGGACGCGTCTTTTCTGGCACATGTCACCGTAGTCGCCCTTTTGGAGAACACTTACGTCGGCTTCGGCGACATCGACCGGACGGGCTATTTAGACCGGCTGTATGTGCACAAAGATCATCAGAGGCAGGGCATCGGCGCCGCCATTTGCCGGGAGCTGGAGCGAGCCGTTTCCGGGAATATAACGGTATGCGCCTCCATTACGGCAAGGCCCTTTTTTGCCCTGCGGGGATACCGGACTTTGAAAAAACAGCAGGTTGTCCGCCATGGCGTTTTTCTGACAAATTACGTTATGGAAAAATGCCGTTCTCCTGAAATTTGACTCTGGCCACATCCTCATCTTCGTATACTTTGTCGTACTGGCTTTTTATTTTTCCCACTTTAATATCTTCCATAAAGTCGTTGAGGAAATTCCGAAAATCCCGGTTTTCATCCACCAGACGATTGACTGTATCCCAATCCAAAGATTCTTTTTCCTTGGAGGAAAATAGAATTTCACTCTGCATAAAATGCTCCGGGTCCAACCGGATCACCCCGATGCCAAACGCATTATTCAGCCGCCGAAGTTCGTCCAGCATCTCCGGCTCCCGGGAAATCCGCAATGCCACAAGGTATCCTTCATGCGCCCAACTGGAATTAGACACTGCCTGGAAATAACACTCCCTCAAATTCGCCAAATTGAGGCAGATTTTTATCTCAAAGGAATATAATTTATAAGGATTGACCTTCAAAATATCGAACTGCTTTAATGTATTTTCGGTGTAGGATTCAAATGGAAAATGCACCCCCACAACGTCCGGGTGAAGCCATTTATTTTTACCGTTTTTTCCTCGTCTGGACGTTTCGTGGTAGATGGTTTTTGTGACGCATTGGAAGTGTCCGTCCGACCGCACAAAGCTGGATAAAAGAATGTGCAGGTCACGCTCCCGGAATGGGTTTTTCTCTCTGGAATTCGTTTCTTCCTGCCGTCTTTTCAGTCCCTGGGCAGGCACGTTCTTATCTTTTAAAAAAAATTTGGCAGGCCTTTTGCTCACCTGAATAAACGGCGTATTCGCATTGTTTTTTATGTCCACATAAATCCTGGCCGACAAAGTTCGCACCGGCGTTTTACCGGAAGAAGCCAGCTTTTCCAGCAGCCCCATTCTGTCGGCCGCCTCCCACATTTCTTCCACGGACAGAGGCGTATTCTCCTGTCCCAGCACATCTTTTGCCAACTCCAAAAAACTATATCCCATCTTTATTCACCTCAATTCCAACACCATAAAATCGTCGTCCCCCACCCTGATATTCCGGTAAAAAAACAGCCGGCAAATCCAATTTCTGCGGATGCTATCCGCTCCCACGGCCTTTCCCCGCATAACCTTGAAATAAAAGTCCATTCGCAAACCATCCACAGTCATCTGACCATTTAGAAAATCTTCACGTTTTGGATCTGACTTAATTGCATCGATTTTAGAATAAGGAATATTCTTATCTATTCAGATCCTTCCCAACCCTTTTTCAAAATCCCAACTGCGCTTCCCTCCGCCGGATCATTTGTTCCCAATTCTCCGCGAAATGCACGGGCTAAAATGGATTTTTTTATAACGTCAATTTGCTTAATCACATTCTCAGAAAAATTTTTGACTTTTCTTTCCTTTGCAAACATTTCATCCAATACACGACAAATTTCTTCCTGTTCAGGCATAGAAGGGAGGTACAATGGATATTTTTCCAGAAAACTTTTTGGAACACGCTGTTGCCCTACCGCTCCGGTCATTACGGATTTCGCCTCATCCCTGAAATGTTTGTCCCGCACCAGGTGATACAAATAACGATTATATAGTTTTCCACTGCATCTTAGCACATAAAATTCCGTTGTCCCATACCCTATGTCATTAACCAGCCGACCAATAACCGCAGATTTTCCATTTTCCATGCATGGCGTAATTTTGGCAAACACCACGTCACCTTCTGAAAAATTCGTGAATCCGGTTTTGACCTCTTTTAGAGGCTTCGTCTGCGGATTTGTGATTTCACCATACACTTCGGACAACGCGGACATCGGAAAAAAAGAAACTTCTAAATCATCTGGTAAGTCTTTTGTTTCTATTTTTTTCGGATTGACCTTGCATACATCGGACAAGGATACCCGCTCCCAACTATCCATCCCCATGCCACGACTTTTTCTCCACTGTTTCGTCAGTTCGCCAGTAAACGCTTTGTGCAAAATAGAGGACTTACGCTGTTCAAAGCTGTATACAACAGCTTGTGCTTTTTCCTTAGCTTTATCTAATTTCGCAAACAAATTTTCAATACAGTCAACAATTCTTTGCTGCTCAGCAAAGGGCGCAAGAGGAACATAACAAGATTCCATCTTTGATTTATTTACAATAGAAATTGTTGTCGCAGATGCCTTTCCCCATAATTGATTTATGAAAAATTCAGTATTTATAAAATAATATTGGTAAAGTGAATTGAATTGTGGAATAACTGAATTAATTTGTTGATTTGTTGTTCCTTCTATTTCTAAAAATCCACTTTTTCCGATTGTGCCAATACAACAAACTGCTATCGACTGCGCAGGAATAATCTTTACAATTTCTTTGCCTTTATCAGAAAGATATTCTGAAGCTTTAACTACATGACGTCCAGCATCTAAATCTGCTGGTTTAAAAAATGGTAATTTATCCCCGTAATATTCAGAACATTTTTTACTTGGTGTTTTACCTGTGACAACTGTTGCAATTTTATCTACCGTTGTCCAACACCAATTCCCCGGAACCCTATACGGCCATTCCTCCTTGGGAACCAACGCCTGTTCCAGCCATTCTTCCTGCGTCAGCGCTTTTTTCGTCTTTTTTCCTTTTGCCATCTCATGCCTCCGGGCCTTCCAACGCTTTCAGCTCTTCCACCACGCTGCTCAATAATTCCACCGCTTCCCGCAGCTGCGCGATCGCCTCCTCGCCGCTTTCGATCGGGTCGGGCAAATCTTCGTAACCCACAATGGAGTCGTCGCGGATCAGCCCCAAGTCCAGGCTGTTGCCCTTTTTTGCAATCTGCTCACGGGTAAACGCCTGGAAGCGTTCGTCTTGGACGGCGTGGCGGTCTGCCGCTTCGTAGGCTTTCTCGAAGTCGGCGAAATGCTCGGTTTTTAGGGGATTGGTTTTGCCAAGGGAAGGCATGTTGGTGCGCAGGTCGTAGAACCAGACTTCCTTCGTGTTTCCTTTATCGGTTTTTCCGCGGGTGAAAAAAAGCACGTTGGTTTTCACGCCCTGGGCGTAGAAGATGCCTGTGGGCAGGCGCAAGACCGTGTGCAAATTGCATTTGTCCATCAAGTCCACGCGAATTTTCTCCCCGTCTCCGTCGGCAAAGAGCACGTTGTCCGGCAGGACCACGGCGGCGCGGACTTTTCCGTCCGCGTTCAGGCTGCGGTAAATGTGCTGAAGGAAATTCAGCTGCTTGTTGCTGGTGGGAAAAGTGAAATCGTCGCGGGTGGCGCGCTCGCCGCCTTTTTTTGTGCCAAAGGGCGGATTGGTCAGCACCACGTCGTAACCTTTCAGGGATTTCCCCAGATTGGAAAGGGCGTCGCCCAGGATGATTTTCCCCTCCATATCGTGGAGCATGGCGTTCATCAGGGCCAGCCGGTGGGTGTCGTGAACCAGCTCCACCCCTGTGAAAGCCTCTCCGCGCTCAAATTCTGCCGTTTCCGTGTCCAAATCAAAGAATTCGTCCGTCCGCTCGGACACATAGGCGTGGGCGGCAATCATAAAACCGAAGGTGCCGCAGGCGGGATCGTTGCAGCGTTCCCCCGGCTGGGGTTTAATAAGCCGGGTCATCACGTCGATCAGCACGCGGGGCGTAAAATACTGTCCGGCGCCGGATTTCTTTTCGCTGGCGTTTTTCTCCAGCAGGCCTTCGTACAAATTTCCCAGCCCTTCCTCGCGGGCCGAAAACCAGTCCAGCCCGTCGATGGTGACAATGATTTTCTCCAGATTTTTCGGCTCGTCGATGTTGGTGGCCGCGCCCTGGTAGATCTCCCGCACCCGGCCTGTACAGTTTTCCCCCAGGCCGTTTAAAAGCTCTTTGTAAAATTTTTTCAGCTCAATGCCGCTTTTGGCCCGCAGCGCGTCCCAGCGGTAGCCTTCGGGAATCTGGCTTTCTGTTTCCGTTTCCTTTGCCATTTTCAGAAACAGAATATAGGTCAGCTCGGTGACATACTGATGATATGTAATGCCGTCGTCACGGAGGACGTTGCACAGATTCCAGAGCTTGGATACGATTTCCGATGTGGTCATGGCTGGTTTCCTCCGCTGATCATTCCCAATTCTTCTGCTGTTTTTATCATTGCCGCATCCATCGCCTGTGAGCGATATTCGGGGTTTATTTTATCCCAATTATTTTTTATATCATGAATGGCTTTCAATATTTCATTCAGGGCTTGTTGCTGATCTGCGGGCAAAGTTGTCAACCTGTTTTCCCGGTTTATCAGGCTTTGATTTACGATCTGAGATAATAATTGTTTGAAAATTTCTTCGTTCATGCGCTTTCCCCTCCATCTTCATACAAATATTCGTTCAGTTCCAATATCACGCTCTCCAGTTGATTCCCGAATATCTTGTCTATTTTGCGAAATCCGCCCTGGGCTTTGAATCGGCTGTCTTCCTCGAAAATGGCCACGTTTAAGACAGATTCTTCCATCAGATATTTTTCCATGCGGGCGATCCAGTTTAATTCCTGGCGGGTGAAATCGTGGGCCTTCTTCAGTTTGGTCACGGCTCGCCGGATGCGGGCCTCGTGGGAAATCAGGGGCGATCCGATGGCGTAGCGGCGAATCAGACTAATGATATCGGCGGTGATTTCCTCGTTGGTCATCTGGGAAATGGCCGTGTTCAGCCGCTGAACGGTGAATCCCTCCCGGTCCAGGGTCAGCCGC